>CBFDBN010000012.1:0-24484 GCA_965603055.1 uncultured bacterium
AATAGAAAGGTCAAAGTTGATATTTCATGATAACAGTTAAAATACCAATTTTATGAATTTTTTTAACCAGTTCGAGGAGAGACCAATGCAAAGCAGATTGTTTGTTCCAATCACTCTTATTCTACTCATCACTATTAACACAAATCTTTCCATCTGCAAAGAATCTCGGGAAATTGAAAAAACGTTTGCCTTGAAAAAAGATGGTCAGGTAGCTATCGATACTTACAAAGGAAGCATCACCATCGAAACATGGAATAAAAATGAAGTGAGGGTTAGAGTAAAAATTGAAGCCGATGAATGGGATTCTAATGCCGATGAAAAAGTTGAAAACACTGAAATTATTTTTCATGCATCAAAGAATTCCTTGAAAATGGAAACTGACTATGACAAGATTCAGTCACGCTCCTCTCGTTTATTCTCGAAAAATGTTGGCAGCCTGCCCCTGGTTCATTATTGGATCAAAATGCCCGCAACTGCTGAGCTGAAAATCGATGATTATAAATCAGATACACGTATTACGGATTTACGTGCCCCGATTGAATTTGAAACTTACAAAGGAACAGTTGTGGTAAGAGGGCTGGAAGGTTCAATCGACCTGGAAACATATAAGGGGGACGTCGAAGTTGAATTTAACAAAATTTCAGGGGACAACCGCTTTGAAACATATAAAGGCAACATCGAAATGATGCTTCAAAAAAATGCCAGTTTCGATGTCAGGGCAACCATTGGTTATAAAGCTGATTTTGACTCTGATTTTAAATTGGATGTTAAACGTAAAGGCGGCAAACGAAGTGATCGAACTTATCGTGGTGCAATTAATGGTGGTGGATCTGAATTGTATGTTGAAACGGACAAGGGAGATATTCGGCTTTTGAGAAGATGATTTTTCCGGTTCTGGAATATTGGGCTGCTGGATTGTTGGAGTAAAGGACTGCTGGATATCTGGAGTAATGGAGCGTTGGACGATTGGATTAATAGTTGAGGACTTCATCGCTCCATAACTCCATCACTCCATTTGTTCATTACAATCGAGAACTACCTCACAACAGCTTTCAACCGCATTAACACTTCAGCTTCATCAGCACATTCGGTAACACCGACAATTTTTTTATCAGTCAGTACGACCCCGGCTATTCCCATATAAGGAACTTTTTTTGTTAGAATAGCATATTTTTCATGATCCACCTTTTTCCATTTTTCATACAATTTTTCCCAAATGGATTCGTTGGTTTCCTTGCCGGGGAGGATTATCACAAAATATTTAAATTCTTTCTCGCCATCCTTGTAGATCGCATAGACGCAGTTTGTCAACTCGGAAAGACCCAAAAATGCCTGTCGGGCATAACTTTCAGAAGCAGGTAGTTTGCCAGCAGGGGGGAGAAACTGCAATTCTTTGGGATAGCCTGCTTCGCCAGGGAGTGCTTTTGCTAACGCTTCTAAGAGCGGTTTGCCATTATCATTGGTGATTTCGCCTTCGTAAGCGTTGACCTTCACATAATAATTTTCTTTCAACAGCAAACATTGATAAGGGGGAGAGATGTATGCTTCGGTTCCGATTGCCATGGCTTGCTGATCCCGGGGGCTTTCAGTTCTGAACATGCCAAAGGCGTTCAGTCGCGTTCCCATATCATAGATATCAACTGTCACCTGCAAATTAGCAGACGTTAAATCACAGGATACTAATTCCTGAAATCCATAAGCAATGAATTGATCAGCCGCGCCGTTGATATATTCATAAAGATTATCCGGATTATAGCTTAAAACTTCACTGGCTGGTTTCCATCCTTTGATGTCGGGAAAATCATTAGCTTGAAGTGGGCTGATAATTAGCAAAATTATTATCAGGATTAAATTCAAAATTTTCATATTTGTTCCTCAATAGCTTTTGTATTATCGCAAACAAACCAGGTTTCTCCGAGAAACCTGGTTTGATCATCATACAACAAGTCTATGTTGATGATATTTATCTAGGCTATACGAAAGTCAACAATGAATGCGCTTGCAATAAATTTGCCTGAACCTGAACGCCATAAGGACAGGCGGTTAAACAGGGCGCATCACAGGTCATGCAATGGGTTGCATCAAGCCCCTCTAACCGGGTGTACTTTTGCATGGCATCTTTTTCCCTGCCCTGGCATTCATAATAATAGGCGTAGCGCATAATAGAGCTCACCGGCAATTGATGCGGACATTTATCCACACAGGCAGTGCAGCCATGACGACAATATTGATTATCAAAAACCAGCCTATATTCCTCTAAAAATTTCAAATCGGCTTCTGACATTTTTGTTCCAGAGAGCGGAACAACTTTGTCGACCAGATCAAAGTCACTGAATGAAATACAGGTGGTATGCATATCAGAATTTTGCAGCACCCATTGAATACTTGCCAGGCGAAGCTGATCATCTGTTTTAATACCATATTTTTCAGCAAACGGCTTGGTCTTCTCAAGGTCTTCCTGTTGAGATTTCACCCGGTCTTGCATTCTTCCTATTGCCTGTTCCCGGGTTGAACCTCGACCTATCATCCTCTTGATATATTCTTCCTGCTGCTCAGTCAGGTTTTCCGGATCAACCGGATCGACTTTTAACCTTCCTGGCGAAGTTTTCATTGCCGTGGTGCCAACCTTATTTTTTTTACACGCTGTCAAAATCTTTTCTCCAGCTTCGTTATTCATAAAATTGTAAATAAATAACATTAAATCGAACCGACCATCTTCGGCGGCAGCCAGGCATACTTTTTCCATGCTATCCCCCTCTCGTCCCCTTCTCGGTCCGTGGCAGGATATTCCAGTATATTTAACTCGACCCTCTGATTTTAATTGTTTAATTGCGGTATGATAGCCGGGATGGTTCAAAAATTCGACACTCGGTGGGTTATGTATATATAAAGCGTCGGTATATTCTGTCTGCAGCCGCTCTAGGCATTTACGAAATCGTTCAATAATCGCTTCCTTGGTCTCGTCTTCTCTCAGATGCAACTTGGTGGTGATGAAAATTTTCTTACGATCCATAAATTGCTGGGCTTCTCCAATGGCTGACTCTGAAGCACCCCGACTGTAAGTTTCCCCGGTATCGAAGTAGTTGATTCCCTTATCATAAGCATAACGAACCACATTTGTCTCCCTTAACCGTGTCCCCCCCATAGCTATGTCGGAAACATTGAATTCAGTCCGTCCCAGGGTGCGATATTGGATAATTTTTTTGGTTTCTTCTTCGGGTTTTCGTATCAAATTTTTCACCGGGGGAAAATTCAATGTTGTCCCGGCGATCATAGCGCCACCAACTTTGACAAAGTTTCTACGGGAAATGTTTTGATCTGAATGAAATTTGTTGGATTGTTTTCGCATGGTTAAATTCCCTTAGTTATGTGATGTAGATGTTAAAATTTTTATTACCTGGGCAGAGATTGTTTTGCTACGAATTATATTTATTATACGCAAACAAGATTGTTTGCGTTACAGGCAGGTTATCCGGCACCGCCAGATGCACCACCTGCTCCTGCTCCGCCGCCGACTGAAGCGCCACCACCGACACCGGCGGCACTGCCCATCGTTGTACTCGCGGCTGCTACCATGGAACTCACGGCATTGTCAAAACTGGCAGGTGAATCATGGCTCAGTGCAGCAGCATACCAGCCAAAATAGGTCGAGCTCTGCCACTCCGGGATCGTGGTTAGTAGTTCTTTCATGACTTTAGAGCTAATACCCAAAGCCACGCCATAGACCAAAAATCGTTCAATAGATGATTGTAAATTACCCATATTCTTTTTAAAATGATACTTTGATAAGTATTGCTTTAATGCAGTCAATTTTGCTCTCAACAGCTTAACATCCCTGGTATATCGAAGTATTAAAAAAGATAAGCCAAACAGTACGGTACCTGCTATCACCATGATAATACCTTGAATGCCGAAGTTGATGACCGTGAGAATGCCTGCTACAATAAGTAAAAAGGAAATAATAGCAGAAATCACGGTACCTTTTATGCTTGATTTATCGTATAGTGGTTGATTGCCCCATTCTGTTTTAATACTTTCTTTCCATTTTCCGAACCACTTCATGACCCGACGTCTGGAATTTTTAAATTCGTCTAATTCAATTTCATTACTTCCAGCAGCTAAATTCTGAAAAATAAATTGGAGCATATCCATTTCATAATCAGCTAATTCGCTCTTTTTTTTATTAAAAATACCGGGGATGAGTTTCAAATTATATTTGTTTTTTTTTACTGTTCCAAATATCGATTTTTTTTGCTGTTGTATTTCTTCAATTTTTATGTAACCGCGTCTTCCCAGGTCCAGGAGTGTTGCGACCAATGCGCCAGATCCGATCTGCCCTGAGTAGTAGAGATAATTCGCAATAGCAGGGGGAACATCCGGGGGAATATCGGATGATACCTTGCTGTAGAAAGGAACTTTATGAGGTTTGCCGTAATGATTAAATAAAAAAACCAATGCCGCCAATCCGATAACAGATAAAATCAGGCTTATTTCAGAAGCTGTCTTTTTGTGTTTCTCCTGGAATTGTTGTTTTTCGATTCGTTGCATTCTTTTCGCATTGGATTGCTCCACCAACAATCGCTCCTCTGCCATGATTTGCTCACGCTTAAATTTATCCTGGCGCTTCTGGGCGGATGTAACCCATTCCGGTGGAAAAATTGTTCTCACTTCCCACCAGTTACGTTTCGGCAATGGACTTGCCCAGAAATGAATCGAACCATTCTCGAAAGCCAGGTGCCCATGCAGCGGTCCGTGTGCCCAGGCTCTAACCTGGCTGGTATCAGCATCGTACGGAAAATTCAGCCGAACATCTACCGTATGAATAGGCGTTTCTGAATTCTCTGATACAAATTTATAATACAGCTCGGCTACATCATTGTAAACAATAACAGCATCCTCAACCCGGTATTTTAACGTGAAGGTTCGACTTTCATTATTTGCTCGGTAGAACCATTTGACATACAATTTTTCTTCGTTTTGCGAATACTGATAAGTACCTGGCTGTTTCCCTGAATCCCGGCGATATAACCTTTCATTTTCTGTTAGCTCAAAATCTGTTACACGTCCTAATTTTGTTAACGGGAGGACGTAATCTGCCCAATTGAAATTTCCTCGAAACGTGTAGCTTCGGTTTTCTTTGATAAATAAACTCCCATCTTGTAAAATCGTGGCTTCAATTTCAATCCCGTCGATAGAATAACTTTTTGGTAGGGGAGAGCAAGCTACTAGATTCGGTTTAGCTGAAAATAGAAGTGTAACAACAAAACAAAATACAAATAGTTTTTGAAAATATTTCATTTTTTTATTTTATTTTTGATTAATATAATAGTTGGCTTTTAAAGTGATGAGAAGATACTCAAAATAAAAAATTAAATCAAGCAAAATTTTAAATCGTGCAAAGTTTCATCCTTCTGAGAAATCTTTGCACAATAATATTATCTTCTTGCTCATTTCAGTTACCAGTTGATCAAATTCGACCTACCTAAATTGTATTTTAAATGCTAAAATTGTAATCAGCTTTTTTAAAGGTAATAATCGAATTTTCCTTTTGATAAATTAAAATTAGTTTTTTTAATTATTAATAAATAGTTAAGATTAACCTTTGAATGTTACATGTTTTAAATATAAAATAGAAAATTTGGCATGTAGTTTGCAGAATGAATAGTTGAAATAGAAAAAAGAGAGTCATTTTATATTCGACTCAATGAAATTATGATATTGAAATAAACTGAATATAATAAACTTTTAATCAAAATCCCCCTAATTCCCGGATAGCAATTAACCCAATTGAGGATGCACTTATGATCGATTGCGAAATTTTGAAACGACTCATTGTCGAAGTGTATGCAGCAAATCCTTTCACACCGGTTAAAGAAATGGTAAGCGATGTTGAAAAGTTAGCTGGCTTTCAAAATGTGTTCCCATCAAGAAACGATTGTCAAAGGTATGATGTATATAACAATTACTATGGTAAGAGAAGATTGTCTCCACTGGACAGGGAAAATGTTAATCATATCATCTGGCAATTAGTTCGAGAAAATCTTTTAATAATTGATAAGGATAGGCTGAATTAAAACGATAACATTGACATTCCTCTTTCCTTTCTTCTTTAAATAGTGCTTTGCAGATCGAAAAACGCCCGGCTTGTTACCTGCCGGGCGTTTTTCATATTTAGAATTGCCTTGAAATGCAGGGAGTAAGTAAGGTGGAGGGCGTGGCGCGTAGGGCGCTCTGCTCGTGCTGGTTAAAATCATGCTACGCTCCACTCCCAACACTCCACTCCCCACTCCCCACAGTCACCTAACTATTCTTTTCTAAACAAAAACAACGTTGTTCCTGAGAAAAAAAGCAAAGTAACAAAGAAATAGTAGGGGAACCAGATCGGTCCATCGAATACCTTATTGTAATACAATGCGAACATAATTACCATTGCGGGTATAGAGAGTGCCATGGTGATAGCACCAGCCTGGGTCATGTTGTAATCCTGTTTCTCATCAAGGACTTGTGCTGTTTTTTTGATTCTGATAATTAATAGCCAGTAAATATACATCAGCGCAAATGGGGTAACAATGATCTCCCACAAGTGCAATTCTACGATAAATTGAGGCAAGATGAAAGTAACTACCAGCCCAATAATCCCACAGGTTACACCGATGATGTTGGTGATAACAAAAAGCCGCTCATTCATCTTAAAATATTTTGCCAGCCTGGTTTTGGGCAGGAGCCAGTATAGCACGATTGCCAGCGCGATGATAAAAACTAATATGAGCTTAATTATTTTTTCGATTTGACTTTCCATTTTCTTACTCCTCTCTAAATAAATAAATTCAGTTTCTTTGATTATTAATTTTCTGCTCTTCATCGATGAGGTAGAAAATTTTTTCAACCGGTTTGTTAAAAAACCTGGCTATTTTTAAAGCCAGCAATGTCGAAGGGACAAACTTGCCCTTTTCAACGGAAAGAATAGTCTGCCGTGTAACACCGACTGCTTCAGCTAACGCTTGTTGAGTGAGCTCATCTTCATCGAAACGGCAGCGTCTCAAATTATTTCCCAGTTTCAAATGATCACCTCCCCGTTTTGATTTTCGATTTTTGAATTTAGATTTTAGATTTGAGTACCTGATTTCAGGAAAAGTATACATGACTTATAGTATATTATAATTTACAAATTGTGTAGTTTGGTGTACATAAAATACAAAATTAAATTTTAAATGTCAAGTATTTTTTACAAAATGTTAAAAATAATTACAAAAATGGAGTCCACTGAGGCATTACTTTTAATAAAAAAAAAGCCCTTGATTTTAAGGAAGAAATAAATTATCTTATTAAGATTTCAACTAATGTAATTATTTAAATAACGCACAACATAAATAAAATCTGCTGATTATAAAGAGGAACAAATCCCATGATCGAAGTTAAACAAGCAATTAAAATTGCCCAGGACTATATAAAAGAACTATATAGCGAAGATGAAATCCATGACCTGTCGTTAGAAGAAGTAGAAGTTGCGGAAGATAACAAGTTCTGGTTAGTGACGCTGGCGTTCACCAAACAGATGATGCAGCCGTTAAATCCAATGGAAGCCATGTCTGGCCCAAAATTCGCTCGATTTTATAAGGAATTAAAAATTGATGCGGAAAAAGGTCGGGTTCGTTCGATGAAAAATAAAAAGCTGTAAGATTAATAACTCTGTTGATTTAATACCCTTGCGAAGGTTATCTTTTACATGAACACCTGTATATAATAGTGATTTAACAATTTTATTCAATATATTGTATAACTCTAAACCTTCGCAAGGGTAAATTGCACTTAATCAACAGACTAATTGGAGTTTGTCCGGAAATCGTAATATAGTTAAGTTCATAATTTTCAAGACAAGCAGGATGCTTGCGTTACGGAAAACAGTCCTTTTCAGACAGACACTAATTAACTATTCACCATCTGATGACACTCGATCCAGGTTTCTATAATTCACCCAATGAGATTTTGTCGGATGAACTCTGCACCAATTCCCAAATTTTTCATATACATTAACAAAGATTCCCTTGCCAAGTTTTTTTACTCTTTTACTTGGGTACGTTGGCTCATCTCGAACATTCAACTCATCATCATTCGTTGTTGCAGTAAACAAAACCTCTTCTGATTCGACTGGTTCCACCATATCTTCTGCCTGAAATTCTGCCTGGATTAATGGAATAAAATGAGTTTCGGCATCTGCCACACTATTTCCATTGAAGAAACTCGTTCCCGGGCAAGATTTAGTCGTGCCGATACCATTAGTTCGCTCACCAGTAATTAAATCATACCAGTGATGATAAATAATTGTATCGACATCTGGCGGTAAATTGAATCTTTTGCAGAGACAGGCGTTCAGCCGGGTGATCCCCTCCCGGTGCGCATCAAACATGGTATCTCCGCCATGGTCAAAATTGCCCACGTTTTCAATACAAATTGCGCTGGTATTCGCTCCTTTAATCCCGGCTGGAATTTTATCAATTGATCGACATACAGCCACTGTTCCATCGGGAAAGGTGGTCAGGTTTTGACCGATCTCTGAGAAACCTCGCTCCAGGTGTGCATACTCCATACCATTAAGCAGCTTGAAGTGATTATTACCATCAAAATGTTGGTATGATGGACTCCAGGTATGATGATTCTGAACAAGATTTATGACACGATTGACGTCTGTCTCGTTCAGCCAGTCACTAAATTCAGGTAGATCAAACAGGATAAATTTGCCCTGTATTTGCTGCATGATGTTTCTCTCTTTGAGATGGATATATTGGCAACAGCCGAAGGTGGCTTATATGAAACGGTATTAAATTTATATACTCTTTTCTCTGCGGCACTCTGCGGTTATTCGCTTATTTCTGTGCAGCACGGTTGTCTCCTTAAAGCGCCCAGTATGATTCCCCCTCCAATAATGATCAATATCACTGGCCAATAGTCAGCGAGGATATCCCCAATATCTAAATAAATAATGTGAAGCTTTCTAAGCAAAAAGGCGATGCCCAGGAAAAGCAGTATTCCACCGGGTATCAACACTCCCCAGTCACCTGGTTTGGCGATAAAGAGCGATAAGAAGGATAGTCCCAGAAGAATAAGAATTATTGGCCAGACTTCCCTCATGTAATAATAGGGTATGATATCAAAATTCCTGAGAAAGAAAAAGAGGCCAAGCAGGAAAAAAAATGTGCCGAAAAACACTGCTCCTTTGTCTCGTTTATCAATAACTGATACAAATATCAACACACCTATTGCCATTAATACCAGGGGATAGATTTCATACCAGCCGATAGAATAGGGGACCAATTTATTAACCAACAGCAGCGCCCCAATAATTATTAGAATCAGACCAGGCAATATTGAATGTCTATGTGTACTCATCATTTCCTCTCCCAAAAAGTGAATTATTTTGACAAAAATTATTCTTCTTTTTCGTCTTTCTCATCTGGTAATTTCTTAACCCGCTTCGGTGTCTTTTTAACCGGTTCTTGTTCAGTCTCAACCGTCACGGATGTTTGTTGTTGTGTAGATGTCTCCTCCGGTACAACGATCATCCAGACAACATAGGCAACTATCCCAAAGAAAACTGCTGTTGCAATTGACAAAATGACCCATGCAATACGAACAATAACTGGATCGACATCAAGGTGTTTAGCAATACCGCCGCAAACACCGCCAATTATTTTATCATCACGGGAGCGGAATAATTTGCCGGTTGGAGTCGTTTTTTCAGTTCTGGCTTGTTCAGTTTCAGACTCCTTATTCTTTCGAAGTACATAAATCAGGTAAAAAATGCCAAACAGGATAATAGCGATTGGCCAGAATTTATCCCAATGAAAGAACCAGGGTCTGAAAAAATTAAAATGAAAGGGGCGAAAATAGTACCAATCCCAATCCCAGCGATTTGATAGCAGGAGAAGTCCGAATAAAACAAATCCAACCCCCCAATACAAAGCAGTACTTTGGGATTTTTTGTCTGCTAAACTTTGTCCAGGATTATCTTTCATGACGATCAAGCAGACCAGGTAAATCATCAATCCCAGCCAAAATCCAGATAAGACCAGTATAACGAGCCAGAGCACGCGAACAATTGTCGGATCGATGTTAAAGTACTCAGCAAATCCGCCGCATACACCGGCAATAATACGATCCACCTTTGATCGATAAAGTTTTTTTTCCTCGGATGATCCTTTTTGTTGTTCCATAATTTATCCTTTCATGGTTAGTCATTCAAATTTCATTATTCAATATTCAAAATAACACAAAAATTTTTAACTAATTATATTTGCAATCCTCTTCCATCTCACCTTATTGAAAATTCGATACAGTGGGATATCTTTATTCCAGGAAAAATAAACAATTAGTGGTTTGGCAACGATATTATCGTAAGGTAAACATCCCCAGATACGGCTATCTTCACTATTATCCCGGTTATCTCCCATCATGAAATAGTATCCTTCGGGCACGGTAATCGGTCCATAGTTGTCAGACATTCCCAATGAACCATCATAGTGGCGAATGGTGTACTTTTTTCCACCTTCTAAAGTGATTTGATAATAGCGGTAATAGTGTCCCTCGGCGGGATCGTATTCTCGCCTGAGAAATTCTTTTTTCCCTTCTGGCTTTCCATCAACATAGACATCGCCATCTCGAATTACGATGGTTTGTCCGGGTAAAGCAATACATCTTTTGACATAATTTAATTTATCATCTTTTGGATATTTGAAGATGATAATGTCCCCGCGCTGCGGTTGCTTTAACGCTGGTAATTTCACATTAGGAATTTTTACATCAATTAAAGGAATTCTGTTAGGCGTTCGGACACCAAAAATAAACTGGTTAGCCAACAACGCGTCTCCAATTAGAAGGGTGTCTTTCATCGAGCCGGTGGGAATCGCATAAGAAGCAACGACAAAAATCTTTAGAATCATCGCTGCGATCACTGCGATAATGATTGATTTTACGTATTCCCGGATGACTTCCTTTTTCGACCTTTTCTGTTTTGCCATGATGTTTCTCCTGAAGAATATAGTATCGTCAACAGCATTAATATTTTTTAGGAAAGTAATATTTAAACTTGACTAACCGCAGAGTTCGCCGAAAGCGCAGAGGAAGCAGAGAAAAATTTTTTAATAAAAATAAAGTTAAATTTTTAAATTAAAATTTGCATTGTTTTATTGCTCATTTATTCATTGCGATCTCGGCGTCATCTGCGGTTAAAATTTCCTCGCCAATTTCCCAAAAATAATCTTATTTTTGGTTGAAGTTTAACCACACTAAAACATATTACGCAAGGCTAACCAAAAAAGTTTTCATTTTTTTTAACAAAAATCAATCATCTTTCTTCTTTTCCGCCTCCCCGGTCATTGGCACAAATCGAACCGATAGAACTGACTGTTTCTTCAGCGTCCCATCAGGCTTTTTCGTGATTAGAATTAATTCTTGATAATAGTCTCCCACCGGAATAATCATCCTGCCCCCTTTTTTCAACTGATCCACTAAAGGCTTGGGGATATGACCCGGCGCAGCCGTCACGATAACCGCATCAAAAGGCGCTTGTTCTGGCAAACCGCGATAGCCGTCACCGACTTTGACGTGAGTATTTTTATACCCAAGTTTTTTCAACAACTGTTCTGCCCGGAGTCCCAGCGAAGGGACAATTTCAATGGTATATAGTTCCTTCGCAATTTCTGCTAATACCGCTGCCTGGTAACCAGAGCCGGTGCCAATTTCCAGTACTTTTTCATCGCCTTTAAGCTGCAAGGCTTCTGTCATAAAAGCAACAATATATGGCTGGGAAATCGTCTGTCCCTCTCCAATGGGGAGCGGAGAATCCCGGTAAGCCTGTCCCTTCATATAATCGGGAACAAATAAATGCCGGGGAACATTCCGCATGGCTTTTAAAACCAGGGTATCTTTGATCCCGCGCCACTGAATTTGACGCTCCACCATCTGGTATCTTTTTTTCGCAAAGGGATCTTGAGCTACCCTGGCATTCTGTTGAGGAATCGGTGTATCATTTGTCGCACGACAGGCAGAAAAAAATATACAGAGCAAAAATATTTTTATTATTTTTTTCATGATTTATCACCTCTATCCTGGATAATTCAGGATTAAAAAAGATCAGGTAATTGGGTAATTAGGCACTTATGCTCTCGTATCGATCAGTTAACTGGCGGATTGTTAATATTTAAATTGTATACTTTATCTTTTTTTTAATTGACAATCCGTCAAGAAAACGACGGACGTGCCGTTGTCAATTGACAATTCTCAATTCACAATTCACAATTAAGTTAGATTCTTTTGTTCAATTTTTATTATTTATTGCTGAATTCCCAACAACACCTCAATATGCGCAGCAACACTTCGAGCCAGCATTTCTAAATTATATCCCCCTTCTAAAAGTGAGATGATTCTGCCCTGGCAAAATTCATCTGCAAGATCAACAAGAATTTGGGTCAATTGAGCATATCCTTTTTCAGTGAGCTGCATCCCGGCCAGTGGATCTTGAAGATGACCATCAAAACCGGCAGAGATCAGGATGAAATCTGGCTCAAAAATTTTTGCAATTGGAACCAGTTGATTTTCAAAAATATCAATATAATCATCGTTACCATGACCGCCGCTTAGCGGTACATTTAATGTAAAACCTTCGCCTTTGCCAATCCCTTTTTCTGTATGAAGCCCGGTTCCAGGATAATGAGGCCATTGATGAATGCTGAAATAAAACACGGTTGGATCGTTATAAAATGTGTTTTGCGTCCCATTGCCATGATGAACATCCCAGTCCACAATCAGTACTTTTTCAATTTGATGTTTTTTTTGAAGATATCTTGCTGCGATGGCGATATTATTAAACAGGCAGAATCCCATTGCCCGATTCCTTTCGGCATGGTGACCCGGGGGACGAACTGCGCAAAAAACGTTATCGATTTTTTTATCCATCACGGCATCAGCGGCTGCCATTGCCCCACCGGCAGCTAACAGGGCGATCTGGTAAGAATCGGCACAGATTCCGGTGTCGGCATCCAGATGATGATAACCTTGTTCACAAGCATGTTTAATTGAATCAATGTAATCGTTATTGTGAATCGTAGCGATCCATTCAATTTCAGCAGGATAAGGATTGATCCGCACAAGCTTTTCCAACAATTTCGTTTCTATGAGATGCTTCACAATGCTTTCCAATCGTTCTGGACGCTCTGGATGTCCCATGCCGGCATCATGTCGTAAATAGTCTTCATGATAAACCAGTCCAGTCTTTCTCATTTTCTTCTCAAAATGCTTTTTCGTAATTTGTTCTCAATTGATTAACTGCAATATGGCTTGTTCTAATGGGTTCCGGAATCCGATATTTGGTGCAGGCTCTCAACACCCATTCAATAGCCTCATCGATCGTAATTTTAAATCCCGACGAGACAAATAATGGTTTCACCCGATCTCGCGTTCTAACAACTGCCCCGATGATTCTATTCTGGTAGATCAATTCGGTCCAACTTCCATGGATATCCTCCGGTTGTTCAAAATTTCCGACAAGCACACTTTTAGCACACCCAATTGAAGGTAAGTCCAGAATAAGTCCCAGGTGTGCCGCCAGCCCCATCTGGCGCGGATGGGCGATGCCCTGTCCATCAAAAAGCACCAGATCAGGTAACTTTTTCAAATGTTCAAAGGCGTTCAAAAGTATTGGCGCTTCCCGAAAAGTGAGATACCCGGGCACATAAGGAAAGTTTATTGGACCACTCGCTTCGGTCTGTTCCACCATGTCTATTTCAGGAAATTTGAAAACCGTAACCGTAGCAAAGCACATCTCAACTTTTTTTGAATAAGAAACATCACACCCAGCCACGAATCTTACTGGAGACTTTAGCTTGTGTAATCGTATGTTTTCTTTTAATTCAAGTTGAATCGCTTTAGCTTGTTCAAGACTGACGTTCCAATTGTGGAGTTGTTTGATCTTCATTGTTTTAGGTAATTGGTTGATTAGGTAATTGGGTGATTAGGTTACTGGGTAATTGGTTGATTGGGTAATTGGTTGATCAGGGAATTGGATGATTGAGTAATAAGATTAATTGCTAATCACCTCTTCACCCAATCACCCAATTATCAAATTATCGAATTACCAATTACCGAGTTACCCACTTACCAAATTACCTAATCACCACTCACCAACAATCTCAAAATCCTCCGATGCGCTGTAAACGCAATATCCCCAGGCAGCTCATCCAATGGAAAAAATTTCACTTCTTCAGCATCATCGCCCGGTTTGATCTGACCGTCAATAATTTCACCCCGGTGAACAATGAGGACAACATGCACCCGAGGATCATCAAAACCAGGGAACACGCCGAATAGCTCGGTTATTTTTATATTGAGATTGGTCTCTTCCTTTGTCTCACGAATTGCAGTTTGTTCGGTTGTTTCACCGTATTCCATAAAGCCGGCTGGCAGGCTCCACATCCCTTTGCGCGGTTCATACTTCCGCTTCACCAACACAACCTGTCGATCATTCATTAAGATAACAGCAACGGCCGGAATTGGATTAATATAAAAGATAAAATCACAATTTTCACAAACCAATCTTTCCGTCTGTTCCTGTTTGACAAATTTATGAACAAGACTATTTCCACATTTCGGACAAAATTTATAATTCCTGGGATTCACTGGCGCAATCAATTATTATTTACTCTCCTTTAGAAATTGCTCAATTGCAGTCACTATCGCATCCACAACTCTTTCCTGGTAGACCTCCGAGGCAATGAGAATCTCCTCCCAGGGGTGTATGATAAATCCTGGCTCTACCAAAACAGAGATCAATTGAGATGGACGACAGATCGCCAGGTTTTCATAAAACAAACCGAAATTTTTTACTTTTGTTTGTTTCACTAACATTTTTTGAATCATTGAAGCCAGGCGATAGCTTTGTGGATGATAGTAATAAGTGCTGATACCGTGATATTTAAATGGATTTACTCCATCAGGTAAGGCATTAAAATGGAGGCTCAACAAAATATCAGCTTCCATAAAAATTGCTAATTGGGTACGCGCTTTCATGCTCGCGCCATAATTTTCACCCCGTGTTAAAACCACAAATGCGCCTTTATTCTCAAGCTTTTTTTTCAAAGCAACACAATAGCGATAATTCATATCTTTTTCAGTCGAACCATTGGGACCAATCGCGCCGGTATCTGGACTATGTCCCGGGTCAAGGCAGATCACGATGTCTTTTAATGATGAGGAAGGCCAGCCATGGATGGTCGGCTTTTTCTTAATATCAATAAACAAGCTGCCATCCTCATAGAACGGATTATAGCCCCAATGTTGTTGCTGGTTTAAATTAATTTTGACCTGGCAGACATTGCCGGCATTTTGTTCCCAACCAATATCACCTATTAAAGGATCATCATAATCCAGTTTAATCCACTCAGTATTTTCTGTGACACCATAGAGGGTTACTAATAATGCCGGGGGATTTATAACCTGTTCTATTTTGAATGGCAGCTTCTGGTCTACCGATATTTTAATTCGCGTCTTTTTTTCAAATCCCTCAGCTCGAATAATCGAAACGACACCCTGGTTCAGCGGCGCAGCCAGTGGAAGAATTGTTGTCTTATCATCTCTTAACCATATAATTTCAGTCTCGGAAAGTTTAATTCTCACATAGTTTCCACGACGTCCAGTAACCCGAACCTTAGCTCTTTCGGGTAGAAATAATTTACCTCCTGAGCTGGTACCTGTCCGGGCAATGGTCGCTTCTTCTGTAAATTCTGCAATTATGTGTGAGTCGGCGATGTTAAATTTACCCGGTGCAAGGGTTTCAACTATGTTGCCAACTTCATCTTTTAATTTAAAACGGACTTCCCGGCTTACTGCTTGATCCCGGTCTTGAATAATATACTTCCCGGTGTAAATTCCTTTGACATCTGACATCTGGGAATTCGTCCCCTGCCCGAAAATTGCCTCACCCCAGTTAAAAAATCTCCTGGCTGGAATCTCTGCCATGGAGATATCTTCGACCAATCCCTCAATAGAAAAAGTCGCCTCACAATTTGGCGTTCCTTTAATGGCGACTTTGAACACTTCTCCTTGTTGTAGTAGCCAATCCGCCTTAGGGAAAACATAACTCGTATCGATGACCAGGTAATCCCGGGATGATGTTCTCAAATAATTGGGAATATAGACATTCCGAACCATGCGGGCGGTATCTCCGGTTGCAGCAGCAATACAAACGAATGAAAAATTGCCCGGCTCCACCGGGACAAACGCCAAAAACGCACCATTTGGATATAACTTTGTCGAAATATTATTGACCGAGAAATCAACTTCAACTGGCGATACATTGCCAAACACAAAGGTGGATTCTGCCGCGATAACCTGGCTTCCCTCTTTGGGGTAAATCACTTCAATTTTGATCTCTGCATGGGTGAAATTTGCCCCAATGAGCAATATGATCAGCCAGAGTTGTTTAATTATATTTATCATAGTTTTTTTTTATCAAGTGGGGTAATAGATTATTAGATTGATGAAAATTTCAAATTCTCCACAATTCCATCAATCCAGCACTCCAATAATCCATTACGTTATTAATCCTTCGTTAAAAATAATCAGATTGCACCACAAAAAATCACTCGCCGCTCTCAATCCTTTCCACATGTTCCTGGACAACTTCAGCCGGACAATTTTTAAGGAAATACCTTAATGCCGCGAACAGCACGATCAGGTCGTCAGCATGCCCGACCAAGGGAAGCACCCAATCGGGAATTATATCTATTGGCGAAACGAGATAAGCCAGGGCAAAAATCAGTATCAATTTTAAATGTAATTGGACACGACGATCTTGGAATAATCTGAAATAGAGCTTTACGAATTTCGGCAGGTTGAGAATGATTCGAATAAAATCAGTTGGATTCTGTAATCCTTTTTGAATAAGTCTGCTGAGTTTTAAAGCCATTTTTTAGTTTATATTTGAAATTTTAAAGAAATACTTAACACGTCAAATGAAACAATCCCAGTACCTTTTCAGTATCTATCAATTCATTATAAGTCTTACAGGCTTGCCCCGTTTTCTGCGCAATTAATCGAATTTGACGAGCTTGCAGAAAGAATTCTGTTTCTTTAAGAACCTTCATGAGCCCAAATTTACCGGTCCCGACAACGATAACTGCAGGATTAAATTGTTCAATAGCCGATTGAATATCCGCCACACATAACTCATGTCCTTTCTTCCGCCACCAATTTTCCATTACAGTATCTCTAAATAAAATCAGGTCGGCGTTGTAATGATTACTATTGATGACCATTGTTCCGAAACTGTAGTTCTCAATCACTTTCAGCTACCTCATAGACTGAAATTCTAAAATCGTAATTCGTAAATCTAAAATTGAGATCATTTTCTAACCACATGAAATGAACCACCATGTAAATTTTTAAAAACTTCCCCGAATCGGGCTGCTTGCTCTTCGGTTTCAAATTCTCCGACCCAGACCAGGTAAAGCAAGTTATTACTTACAGTTTTCGATTCAACAGATGTTAAATATCCTTTCCGGGCATAAAGCTCTTTTTGTCTTGAGGCATTGTTTTGATCTTGAAAAGCACCGATTTGAATCGTATATTTTCCATTAACGCTGCTACTTTCAAATGGCAGGTCTGAATTTGCTGTTGCATCATGGATGCGAGGTGGATTATTATCCTGTTTTGCCAACTCATCCAATGAGGCAAGCTCTTCTTTTGCATAGTTTTTAAAAGGAGATTTTGGATATTTTTTAGTGACCTCTTTCAACTCTTGCTCGGCAGAAACGTAATAACCGGAGGCAATTAAACACCGGGCAGCCAGGTATTTCGCCTCGGGCACCAGCGGTGAATCGGAGAACTGATCTGCCAGGTTATCAAGATATTGCCGAGCTGCAACATAAGAACCGATTGCATAATAGTACTGACCTATTTTTAATAATGCGTTTTCGATAAATTTAGAACCGGGATATTTCTCTATCAGTTGCTTGTACAATTCAACGGCACGATCGCCATTTTCCTCGACATAAGCCTCTAAAAAAAGTGGCACCGTACTGTTGGGATACTTTTTTCTAATCGTATCTATTCTATTTTTTAATTCCTCTTTACTATGTTTTTCTATCCAGGAAATAAGTTCATTCTCCAAATCCTGTGCCTCAATTGATCCAGAAATCGATAAAAATATTAGTAAAAAAATATAACTCAACAGTTTCTTCATACTATCCAATTTGCTGAAGTCCAAACATGATTCAACATTTAATCTTCATTAATAAAAAATCAGGCATTTTACTTTTTTAGATTTTTGGACTAAATCTGACCTTTACTTAAAAGAAAGTATTCCACTCATGACATTGTGGGCAGCGCCACTTTGGTTCAGTTGATACAAAACCGCACTTTTTGCAGACGAACTGCTCCTTTTTATCCATCAAAATTTCAACTAAATCCAATGCGTACTGAAGTGCCTCTTCGTTTTTGCCCTTTTGAGCTAAAAATTTCGCTAAATATTTTTTTGCGTGCTGTGATTCTGGATTTTGCTCCAATGCTTCGTGACATAAATCAATGGCTTGATCAATTTCACCTTTTCTCTCATAAATATCAGCTAAGGAGAAACGGATCGATTCAATACCAGGATTTTTTTGAAGCAGGGTTTCAAAAATATTTTCGACCTCGCCGAAAAGACCTTCATGAAAAAGTATTTCTTTAATCCTGGCAAATCCAAGATAAGACAATTGAGGTACCTGGGTACAAAATCGTTCCAACTCAGTCAACGCATCTTTATACCGGTTTTCACGAATATAGGAGTCACTTAAATAGAGATAAGCAGGGGGACACTTTTTATCCAGTTTTATTGCTTCGCGGAACTTGATCCTGCCATCCCGTTCTTTTTCTTCCTCAATAAGCCTGAGTCCTGATTCCACTTTGTACAATGCCAATAACTGGCTGTCTTTTTGACCTTTTGCTTTCTGGATTTTTTTTAAAGTTACAAAGGCTTTCTCCCAATCTCCAGCCCCTTCATAAAGTCGCAACAAAATTTCTTGAGACCAGGTATCCTGGCTGGTTATTTCTAATAATTTCTGCCCGGCTTGAATCGCACGATCATATTTTTCAGCCACCTGGTAATCTTTAATCAAACGTTCGAGAATGGTTATTTTTTGTCCCGATGTCAATTCACGACGAATCGTCAATCCGCGATGTATCTTAATGGCGCGGTCAGCCGATCCCTGTTCTCTTAAAATATCCCCGATTTTTATATAGGCATCGATATTACTGGTATCCAGCCGAACCGCTTCCCGTAGTTTCTCCAATGCCTTGTTCTTTTCTCCAATAATCAGGTAATTCAACGCTTTTGTGTACTCAACTGTTGCATCTCTTTTCTGCTTTGGAGTTTTAAAAATAAAATAAAAAACTGCTAAAATGATAATGAATGCAATTCCTGCTATGATGTAAGTTGTTGATATCATTGAAAAATTTCCCACTCTAATTTTTATTCATTTGTTTAAAAAATTTGTTTATCAATTTCATCGCTCGAATCTGAATCATCTTCAAGCGGCATATTGCGCAGCTCATTCAGCTCCTTTTTTAAGACCACATTTTCCTTATTTACTTTTCTGACTTCTGATTTTAGTTCAAATAGTTTGAAAATTGAACCGACTAACCAGATTAGAACGCCAAACGCAAAGGTGAGAAACATCACCACCCAGGCTGGAAGTGGACTTTTGGTCTCCCAAAATAAGAATTCCAGCGTATAAGTTTCTTTTAAAAAATCAACATTCTGGGTAACAAAAATAATAATGATAAAAAGAATCAATACCCAAAAAATCCATCTGATAATCCACATAATACCCTCCGATTGTTAGTTTATTAGATAATTTGGTGATTAGGTAATAGGGTAAATAGGTAATTGGGTAATAAATAATTTCATTTATAAAATTTCCCCAAATAGTGTCCTCCCTTCAGCAGCAACAATTCTAACATTTAGAATAGAACCTACCAGGGAATCATCCCCCTCAAAAACGACAATCTTATTAGAACCAGTTCTGCCCATGAATTGATTGGGCTTCCTTTTTTTACCTGGACCCTCGACTAAAATAGTTTGAACACTTTCAATTAATTGTGTGTTGCGTTTTAATGTAATCTCATCTTGAACCTGGTTTAAAATCTGAAGCCGTTTGACCTTTTCCTGGTCTGTCAAAGTTTCTGCCAATCCATAAGCTGCCGTTCCTTCGCGAGGAGAATATTTAAACACAAAGATTCCATCGAACTGTGCCTGCTGTACAAGCTGAGCTGTCTCCTCAAAATCATATTCTGTTTCGCCGGGGAAGCCAACAATAATATCGGTAAATAAGCCCAATTCTGGAATTTTTTCTCTTGCTGATTCGATTAATTTCAAATAATGTGATCGAGTATATTTCCGATTCATTAATTTCAAAATGTTATCTGAACCTGATTGCACTGGCAAATGCAAATGATTGCAAATCCTTGGATGAGTAGCAATTGTCTCTATTAATTTATTAGATAAATCTTTCGGGTGAGAAGTTGCAAATCGAACTCGCTCAATACCAGCGACATTAGCCACCATGCCCATCAAATCAGCAAAATCATGTGCTCCATCAAAATAAGAATTTACATTCTGACCTAAAAGCGTGACTTCGAGAAAATTTTCCTGAACTGATTTTTGTATCTCTGCAATGATCTCTTTTGCTGGACGACTTCGCTCCCTGCCTCTTACGTAGGGTACAATACAATAAGAACAGAAATTATTACAGCCGCGCATGATAGCGATCCACGTGCTTACACCAGATGTTCTGCTGGGATAAAGCTCGCGATAAATTTCGTGATTGTTAAATTCTGCCAGCTTAAGCTGATTCTCACTCGATCCGTTATTCAATTTTGAAAGGATGCCGGGTAGTCCACGATAATTGTCGGGACCTAACACGAAATTAACGAATGGTTTCTGATTTAATAGCTCATCCTGCAAGCGGATTGCCATACAGCCAAGCACACCAATAATCAATTCAGGACGTTTTTGTTTCAGATGCCGCAATGCATCCAGCCTGCCCAAAACCCGGTTTTCCGCATGTTGCCGCACACTACAGGTATTCACCAGTATCAAATCCGATCCCTGGGCTGAACCAGCTTCACAATACCCCTGCTGGTTTAAAATTCCAGCTACCAATTCGGAATCGTATTTATTCATCTGGCAGCCATACGTTTCGATATAATATTTTTTTCTGTTTTTGTTCATCAGTAATAAATTATACTAATTATTTAGTCAAAAGTCAATAAAATTATTCTGTAACGCAAACAATCTTGTTTGTGACCTTATGAAATAGCACACAAATTTTGATATAAATCGTTTGACTCGATCTACATATTCAGGATTATATCTCCCTGTACAAAATCGGACTCTGCTTTGACAACATTTACGCCACAAATTTTATTCATAAATTCTGGATTTGCCGGGGTACGAACACGGGCATAGTTGCCTGAAACACCGAGCATCCAATCACCACGCTCTTTTTCTTCCCAGAGAACTTCCAATTGTTTCCCAACCAGACCTTCCAAAAACCTTTGTTTCTTTCTCTTGCCTGATGCCCTTAATATTTTACTCCGGTTTTTAATTTCTTTCGGATTTACCTGATCCGAAAAGCGAGCAGCCTTTGTGCCAGTTCGGGGAGAAAAACTAAACACATGCAAATAAGTAAAGGGCAGTTGCTCGACCAATGCTAAAGTATTTTGAAAATGTTGCCCAGTTTCGCCGGGAAAACCCACAATGATATCTGTCCCTAAACCACAACCAGGAATCATTTTTTTTATCCGTTGAATGACTTCACCATACAATTTAGAGCTATAATTCCTTTCCATTCTATTTAAGATTTCATCATCCCCACTCTGCAATGGAACATGGAAATGATGGCAGATTTTTGCAGAACCCGCAATCCATTCAAGCAGCGTTTCATTAATTTCCAATGGCTCTAATGAGCTGAGTCGGATACGCTTTAAATCAGGAATTGATTCTATATGCTTTAAAATATCCAGCAGGTTTTTTGAAGGAATTAAATCTTTTCCATAGCGACCGATATGAACCCCGGTCAGCACAATCTCCCGATGTCCTCGCTGGACAAGCTCTGTTGCTGATTGGATGATATGATCCAATGAATCGCTGCGGCTTCTACCGCGAGCCAGCGGAACCGTGCAATAAGAACAGAAACTGTCGCATCCATCCTGTATTTTGAGAAACGCACGAGTATGATTCCAAAAATTGCCCGGAACGGGACTTAAGAATGACTGATTGGTTGAGGGAAGAAATAGCGGCTGATTCCTTCTATTATTTTCATTTAAAATCTGAAGCAAATCAAATTTTTTATCGCTGCCCAGTATAAAATCCACACCATTAATATTTTGTATTTTCCCGGGACTGAGCTGGGCGTAACATCCCACAACAGCAATTTTAGCTGATGGTGAAATCTTCTTCGCTTTGCGAATCATCTGTCGGCAGCGATGATCGCTTTTTCCGGTGACAGTACAGGTATTAATCACACAAATATCAACCGGTTCGCCGAACGGTATCAATTGATATCCACCGCGCTCAAATTGTTCTGCTATGATGGCTGTCTCTGCCTGGTTCAGTTTGCAACCCAAGGTGTAAAAACTAACTTTTTTCATGGTATTATTATAAATGTATTATCCCTTTTAGCGACAAAGTCCCAGGTAAATCAAGGAGTGAACACATGCAATTTACACCAAAATTCAAACAATATCTAACTCAATTAGGCATTAAAGTGGGTCAGTAGTTAACAGATTGTAGTCCATAAAAAACCAGCCGTTATTTTGAATAATATTAAATGGTTACAAGTTTGATTGGGGAATATTAGTTTAAATTTGAAGTTGAACAGAACTCCCCTTGCAAAGGTTCCGAATTTTTGCAAGCATTAAATTCCGAACACCACTTTGTTCTGTATATTGCTGAATCTATTCTCATGATACTTTCTTGCTCCAGGTGGTTCTGTTCGGATTATCTTTCAATTCAACTCCAACCTCGTCCAGCTTATCCCTGATTAAATCAGCCAGAGACCACAGTTTTTCCGTTCTCAATTTGCTTCTAACATCAATTAAAATTTTAATTAAAGCATCCTCTTTTATGGAGGATTCCATCGTTTCTTTGAAATATAGAATTCCTAAAAAACTATCAAGCTCTTGAATGACTTGTTTTATCCTTTTTAATGACAAAATATCATGCCGGGGTAATTGACTACTGGCTAATATTAGATTAGCTTCTTTTACAAGATCGAATATTTTAGATATTGCCCCAGCCGTATTGAAATCGTCATCCATTTCGTTGATAAATTCGTTTTTCAAATCATCGATAGACTCAGGCAGTGAAGGGCTATTCTCACTGTCTTGTACCTTATGTTCGGCTAAAACTGAATCGATATTTTCCAGGGTTGTAATAATCCGCTCCAGCGCGCTTTGAGCCTCTAAGATGCGTTCTTCGCTAAAATTGATCGGACTGCGGTAGTGTTTGAGCAAGAAAAACATCCTGATAACGGCAGGATGATATTTCTCCATAATTTCCCGAGCCGTGAAAAAATTTCCCAGTGATTTGGACATCTTCTCGCCTTCGATATTCAAAAATCCATTGTGCATCCAGTATTTGACAAATGGCTTTCCGGTTGCTCCTTCACTTTGTGCGATCTCGTTTTCATGATGGGGGAAAACCAAATCAACACCACCGGCGTGAATATCAAACGATTCTCCCAGGTGTTTCATTGACATGACAGAACATTCGATATGCCAGCCGGGACGTCCTTTACCCCAGGGGCTATCCCAGTATGGCTCACCGGGTTTAGCAGCTTTCCACAGGGCAAAATCTAACGGATTTTCTTTCCGGGGATCGATTTCAACCCGGGCACCAGATTCCAATTCATCGATATTTTTACCAGAAAGCTTCCCATACCCAAGAAATTTTGTGACTGAATAAAATACATCCCCATCAACTGGGTAGGCGACACCGTTTTGAACAAGTTTTTCAATTAACTCTATAATATCTGAAATATTCTCTGTTGCCTTCGGATAAGCATCTGCTTCCTGAATCCCCAATCTTTTGGTATCTTCAAAAAAAGCTGTTGAATATTTTTCTGCTACAACATCGGTTGAAACATTTTCCTCACTGGCTTTTTTAATAATTTTATCATCAACATCTGTCAAGTTGGTTACAAATTTGACTTCAAAGCCACGGTATTTTAAATATCTTCTAAAAATGTCAAACAAAATAAAGGGACGGGAATTTCCAATGTGAAAATAATCATAAACGGTTGGTCCGCACATATACATACGCACCTTACCCGGTTCAATTGGTTCTAAGACTTCTTTTTGTCGGGTCAGGGTGTTATAAATTTTGATAGCCATATTCTTCTCAATATTTATTGAATGATTAAGTTTGACAGGTGAATTGTGAGACGGCAAACGT
>CBFDBN010000013.1:0-23619 GCA_965603055.1 uncultured bacterium
TAAGATTGCCATCGCTATCGTAAATAACATCCGATGAAATGATCGAAAATGAATCAGTGTGAGCCGGTATGGATTCTGGATTTGGATGCAGCACAATTTCGCCCACTGGCGCGCCAGGATTTACAGTAATCGCACCAGTTTGATCATCGATCGCTGTATCGTGATCGGCAGAGATTTGACCCGATGCTGGAGTTGTTGTTGGAGCAAAGTTTATCATGCTCATATCTGAAAAAGAAACAACCGGCTGAAGACTGCCGCTACTCGTCCAGTTCACGATTGCCGGTCCCAGGTAATTATTTCCTTCATCATAGGCTGCCGCATATAATGAGATCGTATCATCGGCGGTGATGATCTTCGTATCGACAACATTTCCTCCACCATTATCAGCATCACGAATTAGAACATGATGAATATTTCCCACCGTAATTGTACCGGTATAATCTGTCATGCCGCTACTGTCAGCATAAATCTGTCCACTCGTTTGTGGTGTGGTCGGAATAAAAGTCGTGCTTGTTCCAGATAATGGCGAAGGTTGATCAAGTGTACCGGTGCGACCCCAATTTGCTTCAACATCACGAATATAATTATCCCATTGGTCATAACCAGCCGCATGGAGAACAACTTGATTGTTTAAATTTAGAGATAGTGCACCAACTTCATTCCCCAATCCACCCGGATTGCTTCGAATTACAACCTTATTGATCGTACCAGATTTGACATTAAAATTATTAGATTGCCCATTCTTTGCTGAAGAAGGATCGGTAGCACTAATTTGATTATCACTTATTTTCTTTGTAATGGTAATATTTTCTGATTTCGATCCCGATGAAAGGTTTGTAGAAGTTGGATCTATAGTTCCAGTTTTGTCTGTAAGATTGACAGGACCATTAAAACTAGTTATTATATTCTCATGCTGATCCCTGGCTTCAATTAAAACAGAAAAGACCTGCCCCGCCGTTTGAGGACTGGAAATATCAGAAAACCAGAAATGATCGAGAGAGTTTGGATCCACATTGAAATAATTTGATGTTCCATCTTTACCACTGCCGGCAACGATAATCTGGTTATTCTGCTTCGCAGCCGTAATTGTTACAGTTTCGGTCTTTACTCCATTTGAAAATATACCAGACGATTGAGGGGAAATAGTCCCGGTGAGATCACTAATTGTCACCGGTCCTGAAAAAGATGTAATAGTATTACCTTCTCCGTCTTTCGCAGTAATAATTATATTAAATGGTGTACCGGCTGTTTGAGTTGACACAGTTGATATGGTAAAATGATCCAGGCTTCCAACAGCAACATTGAATGTATTTGAGGTTCCTGTTTCGTTTGTTACCGGTTTTGTTACTGTAATCGTATTGTTATTATGCGAATTACTAATCTTAACCTGACCGCTCCATTTGCCACTGGTAAAATTTTCACTTGAAATCGGCGTAATTGAACCGCTCTGGTCAGAAATATCTACTGTGTTATTAAAACTGGTCACGGTATTATTATTTTGATCCTGGGCAGTAACTTTTATCGAGAACCATTCTCCGGCGGTTTGAGGCGAAGAAATTGGATCGATATAAAACTTCGCTAAATTCCCTGCGTTCACATTAAACAGGTTTGAAGTTCCACCTTTGCCACTGCCGATATGATTGGCATTGATAAAATTATCTGCCTGACTTATCGTGATTGTCACATTCTGATTTAATTCACCCGCTACGAAGTTATTTGACATCGTGTTCACAGACCCAGTGTTATCTGTCAATAAAACTTGATCCGTAAAACTGGTCACCGTGTTATCGTATTGATCTTGTGCGGTAATCGAAACACCAAATGGCGTACCCGTGCTCTGAGGACTTGATATCGTATCAAACGAGAAATGATCGAGCGAACCGGGCAACACATTGAACAGGGCTGAATTGCCGCTTTTATTATCATAAGTTGCTGTAACCTGGTTGTTGGTATGGCTTTTCGTGAATGTCAGGTTTTCAGACCTGACGCCATCAGTAAAAGCCCCGGTGATCGTTGGATCTATTGTACCGGTCTTATCAGTTAAACTGGCTTGACCGCTAAAAGTCGTTACTGTATTATTAAAGTCATCCTGGGCGGTGATCGTGACTGGAAAATTCTGTCCAGCAGTTGCATTTCCGCTCGTTACAACTTGAAATTGGTGTAACGGGCCGGCAGCTATGGAAAAATCTGGGGTCGTTCCCGAATCTATAATCAATTTAGCATTGGTCATCGTATTTGTTTTGACATTATAATTACTTGCTTTCACGCTATGATTGACAACCATCCCAATTGCGATACTGACTTCGGTATTTCCAGCCACGGTATTTCCCGTCCAATCTCGCGTAAGTCTTATTGTGTCTTCGTTGGCGCTAAAATTGTTTTCGATGCTGATCCCTGAAAATCCACCAGTCAAATTGGAATTTTTTGACTGTGCAATATCAACATCAGAAACATTAAAGCCAGCAGGAAATATAAATTCTATTTTACCATTATTCGGTATTCCCGCTCCTGCAGGAGATGTTGTAAAGGTGAAAGTATAAATCGCCGCTTCTCCAGCTTTGTTATCACTCAAATCTACGCTAATATTTGTTAGTGAACCCTGGGCATGTAAACCATTCCCTGATAAAATGAGAATTATCGCCGTTAATATCGTTACTCTCAGTTGTCTGATTCTCATTTGCTGCTCTTTCAAAAATTAGTTGCCAGTTCAGTGATGCTTAACCATTTAATTTGTGAAAATTATAAAGACTTCTCTTTCGCAGGAAGAATTTTCTGTGATGTTTCCCTCTTTAATATATTGAGTTCACCATTGTCCAATATTTCAATCAAGATTTTATAATTATCTGCCGGTTGATCAGGATTTTTAACAATGGCAAATTTGACATCAACTTTATTGTTAGCAGGAATTTCTTTGCCAAGTCCCGATCTTTTCATTGTCACCACCTGGTTCTTAACAGACAAATCAAACCCGCCGTTAATCGTTGTCGAACCGGCGATTATCAAATCAGAAAGATCAAATTCATCGGGAAAAGTGATCCGAATAATAGCTTTAGCCGGAATCGGTTTCGAGACTTCAAAATTGATCTGATAAGTCGATCGATCGCCTGATTCTGGATGCCGGGCAATAACTTCAACGGTATCTGCCGGCAATGCACTGACAGAATTACCAGCAAAAAGTATTAATCCCACCAGGATTGCCAGGGAAAGTGCATATTTACTTTCTCTAAAAGTGTTTTTATATGTTTCATAAAGATACATGGTTTTTCTCCCTCAAAAATTTTATTGATCTTTTTTAACAAAAGTACTGGTTTATTTTTAACTAATGAATGATTTTCACCAAAGCTTGCTTAAAAAATTGTCAGTTATGTTTATTTAAATCTTTAAAAATTAGCATAAGTATTTATATGAGCAATATTATTGCAAAAATTGTACCGCTATTATTGAAATATTAATTTTTTTTAAAGGAATCATAAGAAGATAAAATTTAGAGATAAGTAAAGTAAGAATTACTCATTTCAGGGATGCTTGAAAGTTATGATATCGTTCAACAAGTATTTCTTGTTAACCTGGAACAAATTTGAAAAGCGCTTTCATTTTAAAATTGCCCTTAGAAGAATCAGAAATCCTTTTCCATCATTTTCGGCAAGCTTCAGATTCTTTTCGGCTTTTTTAAATTCAGGATTAATTTTTAACGCCTCACGAAATTCCTCCAGGGCACTTAAAAAAAGATTACGACATTGAATCAGGTAAGAAATTCCTAAATGATTCCGTAGATCAGCATAACCGGGATATTTATCAATAGCCTGCCGCAGTTGTTCAGCATAATCACGGATAAATTCATCATCTTTTCCTTTACCACCAAACATAAATTTCAAATAAAATTCGCTTTCGAGAAATTTATCCATAAAATCAGGAAGTTCTTGTTCGGCTTTTTCTAATGTCTTTATTGCATCGGCGATATTATTTTTTTCAATATGCTCAAGAATGATATCAATGTTTTGTGGTTTAAAGTACATCTCCCGGGATTTAACAATCATTAACAATTGTTTAACTTTATCCATCCGCTCAGGAATTGGAGAAAGACCGACATCTTGATCTTCGCTGGCAATACTTTTTAGATAAACCAAACATAGGTTAAGAATCGCAGCGATATAATCTTCATTTATTTCGATCGCTCTATTTAACTCTCGTATTGCTTCCCCATATTTATTTATTGATAAATATGCACATCCTAAATTATGATGAAGATCAGCATAATCTCCATCTTTTTTAATTCCCTTAGCAAATGCATCTATTGCTTCCTCATATAATTGCTGCTTCAGCAACGTATATCCAAGATTGTTATACGCTTCAATAAATTCGGGATCAATTTCAATTGCTTTTCGAAACTCCCAGATCGCTTCATCGAATAAATTTCTTTTTAAAAATACAATCCCCAATTTATTCGTTGATGCACAGTGTCGTATCGTATGAACTTTGTCGGAGATATAATAAATGAGCTCAATATCTGCGATTGTATTTTGATGAAGCTGGTTGACGTGATGTTTTATGTCACTCGCTGTGAAACTCTTAACATCGACTCCCTTTGAAAAAATTACTTTACCATTATCAAAAACATTCGCTACAACTTTTTCGCTGGGTTCCAGGTATTGCGTCTGAACATGGAAAGTTTTTCCTCCAGCAACCACCTCATTATTCAGTCCAATATTTTCCATCCGCACCCCTCACTATAATATTACAAGTCAAATCTTTGTTTTTTGGGCAAAAAAAATTTTTACTTTTTATCTTCGTGATCTTAGTGTTCGCTTCGTGACTTTGTTTTGAGTATTCTTTTTGCAGCTTCGCTGAGCTATGCTATTTCTGCTTAAATTTCTCAATCAATTTTTTATTTATTTCAGGTGGTACAAATCGACTTACATCACCCAGAAAACTTGCCACCTCTTTTACAATCGTCGAATTCAGGTAAGTATATTTCTCATTTGGCATCAAAAATACAGTGACCAACTTATTCGATAGTTTTCTATTTACCAGTGCCATCTGGAATTCAAATTCAAAATCCGACGTTGCGCGAAGCCCTCGAATAATCGCCGTTGCCTTCTTATTGAGTGCATAGTTGACCAATAGATCATCGAAGCTTTCAACGTGCACGTTAGCCATATTTTTTACCGAAATCTTTATCATTTCTATACGTTCATTGATGCCAAATAGCGGAGATTTTGCAGGATTGGTCGTAACCGCCACGATAATCTTATCGAATAAGACGACCGACCTTTCAATAATATCGATATGTCCGTTGGTTATCGGATCAAACGTCCCGGGATAGATACCTATTCGCACATTAATTCCCTTTTTTTGAATAAAAACTAACTGCGGTATCCCCCATAATTCTCGTTGTTTCTAACTGTAGGGATTTCGGAGGAGAACCTAATTCTTTTCGTGAACTGTGTTCTAAAACGAAAAATCCACCATATTGTAATAAATTATCACTACCAATATACTCAATAATTTTTTGATAGTCGGTAATAAAATAGGGTGGATCTGCAAAAATAAGATCAAAAAACTTTTTTTGCGCTATCGTTTTTTTGAGATATCTCGATACATCCTGCTTGACAATCTGACATTGAGACAGTAAATCGGTTAACTCTAAATTTCGATAAATCAATCGAATTGCTGGTTCTGAATTGTCGACTAATACAGCAAATTGAGCGCCTCGACTCAATGCTTCAATTGATAAATTTCCCGTTCCGCTGAACAGATCCAACACAAGTGAATTATCAACCGCCTCGCCAATAAAATTGAAGATAACCTCCTTGACGCGATCCGATGTGGGGCGAATAAATTTGTTTTTAGGACTAAACAGGATCCTGCCCTTACACCGACCCGATATAACCCGCATTCAGCTTTTCCTTAATCGTGCTTTCAAATCATTCGATATAATCCAATATTCAGCAGCAACGTGAAATCAGGATTAGACAGGCTTACATCTTTCGCTATAAGAGCGATTTTAGAAAAACTAATATTTATATTCGAGTTGACAAGCTGTTGCAAGAAAGCAAAAATGTTACTTTTTTGACCGGCTGCTTTGAATTTTATGGGCAGTACCCTAAATTCGCCTTCAGCTTTCTCTCGCCCGGAATCAAACTGTTTAATTGTCAGTCCTGCCTGCCGACACATATTGGTCAATTGATTCTGTAAATCGGTGGAGCTCAAATAAGTCGGTTCTTGAGGATTCGATTCACCTGTTGCTTGATCAATATTCACATTTCCGTTAACCAAAGCCTGGCGTAATCGCCTATTTTGAATGGTACGATCCTCTTTCGATAACAGGCTTACATTTGCTGCGTACAAGTTCTGTTGCAACTGGCTGTTAACTTGATTAATATCAGCATCGCTTGCCGCTAAAAATTCCACTAAAAATTTACCATCGCTGTATGAAATCATGGTAAAACTTATATTCGATGGGATCGTATTGAGCACATTATTCACCGTATTTATTCCACGATGCGATCTCAGGATCTTATCGCGCAATGCAGGAGCCAGTTGTGTTGTTGGTATCATCGTAGTCGGATCTGGCTCAAGATTAAGAGCACTCAAAGTATCCTCAAACGTTGGAGTCTCCGTTTCCGATAAGGTTGTCATTGGCGGTTCATAAGTTGTACTTTTTTTACCCTTCCCAGGTTGAAACATAAACCAGGCTACAGCAGCTATTAAGATTATACCACAGGCAGCAAGGATGTAAACGAGTTTTTTCGAGCCGCCTCGATTTATCATCCGGGTATAATCTGTATCGTCAATATGATTCCCACCCATGTAACCACTTGGGGTAGGTTCATTCAAATCTGACTCATAGCTTTCTTGAAACTCTTTTTCATTTTCTTCCCCCTCAAACTGAGCCTGGTCATCTCCAATAAGATTAATGTCAACCATGACCCTCTCCTCTTGTTAGTCAAATACAATATTGATTTATATTAAGATTATTACATTCATTTTGAACTTTTGCATTCTTCTCAAACGCTTAAATAAAAATCCTATCTCTTTCTTAATGCCGCACCGACACAAACCGTGAAAGTCTCCGGTCTAGACCAGATATTTTCATCAACACTCACATTCGGCGCAAACAACAGCCTTCGAAACGGATTTGCCCGATCAATTCGGACATTATAATTATTTTGAAGACTTTCAAGTATATTATCTTTCACCATATCCCCGTAAAGAAAAATGCGATTTAATCCTTCAATATTTTCGCCTAATTTATTGTCAAGAATGATTCTTCGTAATTCTTTTGAGATAAATTTTGTAATATCCTCATCGTCAATTGATTCCAACGAATCGACTTCCAACCCCAATTTCCCAATCGTTACTTCCTGTGAAAGACAAAACTCTTTATCTTCTATTATCGTGAACAAGAGTCCCTGGGGATTAATTTCCACCAATGCAACGATATCCCCAACTCTCAAATCATAATTTACTTCGATTGCACGTTTGGCAGCAAAAACATCTAAGTCTATCACCTGTACCTGGGCTTGCCCGGCAGAGAACAGTCTTCGTAAATAATGAATAATCTTCTCTCTAACAGAAACGATGAGCATCTCGTGACCTTTACGGTTGGTAGTGGATTGTAGTTGCTGAAAATCTACAATATATTCGTCCTCAGGAGAAAAAGAAAATTCCTTTACTTCCCAATCTACCTGGTCAATTAAATCGCTCTCTGAAAGACTCTCATCATAAGGAACTCTTTTAACAAGTGTCAATTGACTATCAAGTGTAAAAACTGCATAATTGGTATTTAAATTATGACTTTTAACAACCTGGTGTAATTTATTTCCAATTTGCGTTAACTTCTGCTCATTGCTTATGGCTTCAAAATTCAACGGGGTATCCAATTGGGTCTGTACAATTTTGTTAATACGAAATTGCTGAGTAGATGAGCTTTCTACTTCAATTAATTTTATATTGTTCTCTTTTATATAGATTCCGAGTTGAGCATTGACCGGGTTATCACTCATTATTGAATCCCCAAATGATATTACCAAAAAAAGATATATTTAAAACAAAATTTCAACCCCGATTGATTTGTTTTTCAAGCTTATGTATGAGAAATAGAATTCCGATCAATCGGGATTAAAATCTAACATATTAAATAACCTGATATTTAGCGTGTCCAATTTTTTTCGCCAGTTTCGATCTTACCATGATTCTCTATCCTCTTGTGCCCCAGGTGATATTCAATAAAATTCGCCTTTGTCGCCTCAACATCTGTTGAATCGAGGGGACATGCGATATTTACGTATTTAATTACAGAAGTATCAATAACTGTAACGATATACTCTCGATTTACGGTTGGACAGAATCGTATATCGCCTAACGTATAGAAAACAGCGCTATCAATTTTTTCAGCCCATCCCTCGTTCAATGAGTAGAGCGTATCCAGCAAAGAACCAATCGAAACTTCAGGTATCATTCGATCAAAAACCAGCTTTAATGAATCATCGTCTTTGATCGGTTCATAAATTTCAATGCCGGTAAATAGCGAATCTATTTCTATTAAGGTTGCTACATCTTCATTACCGATACTTCTTTTCGCTTTGACGGCATCTCCCAGGGGGGTAGCTTCCAGACGGTTGAGGACAACCCGGGCTAAATTGGAATCGTAGTCGATTGCCTCGATAACCGCAAACATTAATGTATCTGCAAACAGATTCCTGATAACCAGGTCCGCCGACGAGTCTGCCTGGATTAGAAACTCTTTCATTGTTTCTGAGAAAGATGTATCAGCCGTGAAATAGTCACGGATATATTCTTTTGTTGTATCTTCTTTAAAGCAAAAAATTAGACTATCTAAATTATCCGTGTAGTTATTTTGATATTTCAGATAAATCATTTCGGCTTTAAAAATGCGATCCATGTTGGAACGGCATTTCTCTACATTTTCCTCTTCCTCCTCCCAGACTTTTTTAGGATAGAGAATTGTTGCAATGAGCGCAATCCCGAGAATTACAATGAGCGCTTTTAGAATGATTGAACCCTTAGCTTTTGGTTTTGCCATTTTCCCTCCTTAAAATATTTCTGTTGATTATTGAAAACGAACTACTGCCTATTTTTGTTTAGGGGATGAGAATTAAGAACTTTCAAAGTAGAAAAGGGTAATACTCCTTCGCCGGATATTTAATAGTAATGATCCGACAATGACGAACTTATTTTATCTCACCCCCTTAATAAAAATGTATGGTTTTATATACTTTATTTTTTTTTCTCCTATCCCTTTTACTTTAGTAAGGTCTTCAATATTTTTAAATGCACCATTAACATTTCGATATTTAACAATTCGATCTGCAAGTACCGGACCAATCTGAGGTAATTGCTCCAATTCAGCAACGGTTGCGGTATTGATTTCTAATAATAAGTTCCTATGGGTAGATTCTCCTGTTGAATCGACACGATCTAATCCTATCCTGCCAGGAGCAAATCCGACATCTCGAAAAGTTAATGTTTTTGCTTGCAGCAAAGAATCAATTAAAGCTGCTTTTTCTTGTATTTGTTTTCCAGTTTCATCAGCATCCTTGGGTTGTGTTACTTGTGTCGCTGTTCTGGAATACGATCTGTACATTTTAATCCCAGCTCCAACGATAACAGCAAACAACAAAAAGCTGATAAAAATCTTTTCTTGTTTTGTAAAAAGATCGATCATTCAAACAAGGCTTCTTTTACTTTGCTGAAAAAACTTTTATCTCCTTTGGGTGGAACTATACCATCACACTCTGCCAGTTGGTAGAACAAATGCTTTTCCTGGTCGGACAGTTTTGTCGGCGTCCATGCCATAACTCGAACCAGTTGATCACCCTTGCTATGGGAATTTAAGTGAGTAATTCCTTTTCCCCTCATCCTTAATATTTTACCTGATTGACTACCAGACGCAATAGAAAGACGAGATTTGCCGTTCAACGTGGGAACTTCAACCTCATCGCCGAGTGCAATCTGGCTGAAACTTAAATACAAATCGTATAAAATATCATCCCCATGGCGCTCAAAATATTCATGCTCTTTTTCTTCGATTAAAACGATGGCATCGCCGGCCGGTCCCCCACGAGGACCGCTGTGACCTTCACCCCGTAAATTTATGTAATTTCCTGATGTTACACCTGCCGGTATATTGACTGTAATAGTACTTTCATCTTTCATTCGTCCTTCTCCATGACAGGTTGAACATGGGTCTTTAATGACTCTTCCTTCACCACTACATTCGGAACACGTCGCAACATTTATAAATTGCCCAAAGATCGTTCGAGAAGCCTGGCGGATTTCCCCGGTCCCATGACATAGGGGACAAGTCTTTGCGGAGCTTCCTTTTTTCAACCCGGAAGCATCACAATCGCCACACTTTACATATCGTTTTAGCTTTATTTTCTTTGTTACGCCAGTTGCAATCTCCTCCAATGTTAATTCAAGCCGAACTTGTAGGTCGCTTCCCCTTACTCTCGTTCTGTGAAAGCGAGTCTGGCTCGACGTTCCAAAAAAATCACTAAATCCGAAACCAGCAGACATAAATGTTCGTAAGGCATCGCCCAGGTCAAAATCAAAACCACCAAAACCATTAAAACCACCCTTCAGTCCTGATTGACCAAACTGATCGTAGCGACGTCGTTTTTCGGTATCTTTTAATACTTCATACGCCTCAGATACTTCTTTGAAGTTTTCTTCTGCCTGTTCATTACCTTGATTTTTATCGGGATGATATTTCAATGCCAGTTTTCGATATGCTTTTTTTATTTCATTCGCATCTGCATTTCTTGAAACACCTAAAATTTCATAATAATCTTGCGCCATTTCTTCTACCGATTCACTCTCTATTTTAATCGTACATTGACATTATTTATTCACAACAACCTGGGAATATCTCAATACCTTATCCTTGAGAAGATATCCCTTTAACACTTCATTGATCACAATATTGGATTGTTTTTCTTTATCATCTATTTGCATGATTGCTTCATGCAATTCTGGATTAAACTTTTGATCGATCGACTCTATCGGCTCAACGCCTTGTTTTTTAAGAACAGATATTAATTTTTGATAAATTAAATCAATCCCCTGCTTGAGCGATTTATAGCTTTTCCTTTTCGTATCGGAATTTAATGATCTTTCAAAATCATCAATTACTGGAAGTATCTCTAAACAGAACTGCTCATTGGCTCGATCGATAATGTCAATTATTTCCTTGCCTCTTCTTTTTTTATAATTATCGAATTCCGCGACTGTTCTCAAGTATTTGTCTTTGGTTTCGCCCAGTTCTGTTTTTAACTTTTCTATCTCCTTGTTTAATTCTTTAACCTTACTTGTACTGGTTGTTTTCTTCTTGTTAGGAGTTTTAAAACGAACCGATTTTTTTTTATCTGTTTTTCCTTGTTTTTTGTCTTTTTTATCCTTTTCTTCCATCTTCCCATCAATTCCTCTGTTATCATTGTAAAACCGTGTTTTGTTGAACAAAAAGATTGCTAATCTCATTGGCAATGTGATCGACCAGGCTGATTACTTTTTCGTATTTCATTCGCGTCGGTCCAAGCACACCAATTGTACCAGAAATGTTGCCAATTTTATACGCCGCCGTTATCAAGCTGCAATTCATTATTAGATCATCTTTGTTTTCCTGCCCGATCGCAATGGAAATTTTTTCATCATTTACAGATGAATCATTTAGAATACGAATCAAAATCTTCTGGTTATCTACCAACTCAAGAATTTTGCTTATGTTATCCTGGTTAGCAAACTCGGGCTGCAAAAATATGTTATGCGCTCCCTTCAAATGAACATGTTCATCATCTATTAAAAAAATTTTATCAACTGAATTTGAAAACTGGGAAATTAAACTTTCATCCCCATAACCAATATTAGACAATCTCCTGTCAAACGTATTCCGAATTTGCCTCAAAGTTAAGCCAGACAACCGCTCATTCAAAATTCGTGCCGTTTCTTCTAACTTATTATTCGGGATATCGTACTTTATTTCCATTATTATAGTTTTAACCAGTCCCGAAGTGATTGTGATAACAACCAACAATTTATTTTCACTTACGTTAACCAACTCTAATTTTTCAAATTTTCCCTGGTAAAAACGCGGCGAGAGGACAACTCCCAATTGATTTGAAATTTTAGAAAGCACCTCACTCGACTTCTCTAATATTGCTTCGATATCTTCATTGGCAGCATTTTTCAAATCCTGTTCGATCTGCTGTTTTTCTGATCGGGTTAATTTTTCCATCATCATAAGATCGTTAACATAATACCGATATCCCAGGTCGGTTGGAATCCTGCCAGCAGAAGTATGAGGTTGCGCTACCAGTCCCTTTTCCTCAAGGTCCATCATAATGTTACGAATAGTCGCCGAACTGAGCCGATTTTCATTGGCTTTTGACAAAAAATTAGAACCAATTGGTGTAGCACAGTTAACAAAATTTATAACCAAAGATTTTAAAATAAAACCTTCTCGTTGTGTCAATATGGATTCAACCATTTTATTTCTTGTTACCCCCGATTAATTTCTACTTTTCCATAAAGATATAATTTTAATACATTGTGAAGATAACAATTTTAAATTCATTTGTCAAGTAAAATTTCTTTATAAAATAAAACATTAAGTATACAATTCTTAGATGTTTCATTAAAAAAATATTATTTTAAAAATTTTCTCAATGCGAAAAGGCTGCCAATAAGTCCAAAAATTATTCCTAAAATTATAAGAGCTGGATAACTTCTTTGATCAATTAAGATTAAACCAGGTATTTCTAATTTTACTAGCTTTAATATTAAATAAAAAAATATGGCAGCTAAAGAACCACCGATCAAACCCTGAATGATACCCTCAATTACAAACGGACGTCGAATAAAACGCCGGGTTGCTCCTACTAATTTCATGATCTCAATAATATTACTCCGGGAAAAAATAATCAGCTTTATCGTGTTTGAAACCAGAAAAATTGCCCCGGTTCCCAACAGCAGTCCAATTCCGAAAATAATAACCAGAAAAATCCGAATGTACTTTTCCAGAATAATCAACAAATCTTGTCGGTAAAATACTTCATCCACACCTTCAAGCTGAGTGAGTTGTTCTGATATTTGTTGGGCATTGGCAGCAGACCGAAAAGATGGTTTTAATTTAACCTGGAAAGAGGATGGCAATGGATTTTCATCGAGAATTTCAAAAATATCCTGGTTCAATTGCTGGTTAATAGTTTCCAATGCTTCCTCTTTTGAAACGTATCGCACACTATCAATTCCGTTAACCTGGAGTATGCGTTGACTCAAAACTTCAACCTGGATCATCGTGTAGGAATTATCAATATAAACTTCTAATTCCATCCGCGACTGAATCTGGTTAATAACACGCTGAACATTCAAAATGAAAATTATAAAAATACCAATTAAAATCAGCGATAAAAAAATTGTCGAAATAGACACGAAAGTTGAAAATTTCGCCCTTCGCAGCCCTTTTAAAGCTTCAATAATCGAATATAAGAATCCGGTATTCAATTATAATGTTTTTCCTTTCTCTATTCTGATTACTTTCCGGCGATGATGTCCAACCAGTCGATAATCATGAGTAGCCATTAATATGGCTGTCCCCCGGGAATTAATTTTCTCGATTAATTGCATAATATCTTCAGCCGATACCGGGTCTAAATTTCCGGTGGGTTCGTCGGCAAGCAGAACAATTGGCTCATTAACCAATGCCCTGGCAATCGCCACCCGCTGTTGCTCACCCCCGGATAATTGATAGGGCAATTTATTCCGTTTATGACTTAAACCGACTTCTGCTGACACTCTCAAAACTTTACGCTTAATGTGATTTCGTTTTGCACCGGTTACTTGCAGCGCGAAAGCGATGTTGTCAAAAACATTCCGATCGGGCAGCAGCTTAAAATCTTGAAAAATAATTCCAAGTTTTCGTCTAAGATAGGGAATGCGCTGCTTTTTAATCGCTAATGAGCTAAATCCATTTACATTCACATGACCAGATTGTGGAAAAATATCTAAATAAATAACTTTCAAAACACTGCTTTTTCCAGCGCCACTCGGTCCAACAAGATAGACAAATTCACCCGGCTCCATGGTTAAATTTACCAGGTCCAGTCCTTCACCCCCGGGATATTTGGCAACAACATTAGCTAATTGAATCATTTTCTAATTTCTTTTTTTAGCACAAAATGAACTCTTAATGAATTTTCATTTCCGGGTCTAAAAGTAAAGCCGTGAAAAGCACCCAAAAATTGAAACCGGGTCTGTGCAATTAAATCCATTACTTCTCTCACCAGCAAAATCTTTTGCTCATGAAATTCTACATAAGTTTTCTTTTCTTCATCAAAATAAATTATAAATCGATTGGAATGAATCTTATCTTCAGCATTATATTTACTTTCCCTGGTATAATAAAATCCATCCCCCTTTTTTTTTTCATAATAATTGTAAAAATATTTCCTTGAATTTTTATCAGTGCAAATATCAAAAATAAATAATCCCTCATCATTCAAACCATCATAAGCGCAATCAAACATACGTTTCCAGCCAGAATTATTCATTACATAATTTACGCTATCATAGAGACTTATAATCACATCGACTTTTTGCTTTAAGCGGAAAGAAATCATGTTACCCTGCCAAATCGGGATCGTAACTTTTGCCCGCTTACATTTTTGCTTTGCAACTTTCAACATATCGTACGAAAAGTCGAAACCATAAATCTGGTACTTCTTTGAATATAACTTCAACAATTGGGTTGCTGTTCCAATGGAAATATCCAATATTTTCTGTGTGCCAGGATGCCACCGTTGAATGATTTTCTGAATGTAGCGAGACCAATTCTTATAATCTACATGAGCCATTAAATCATCATAAATATAAGCTAACTTTGAATAGGGCTCAACAACATGTTCTTCTTCCGGGTAATTAAACCACAATGCTAATTATCTCCATTTCATTTGTTCTCAGCAAAATCATCAATCAGTAATATTACATTCCAAATCTTTATTTTTTTGGCAAGAAAATTCAAAAATCCTTCACCGCTGAGTTCGCTAAGAACGCAGAGAAAAACTACAGACTGACTGTGTAATGACTTGATTAATAAAAATATATCGAACCTAATTTTGCTCGTCGTTTAGCTCCGGTGACGGATGGTAAATTAGCTGGATTTCCAGCAATCGTTTCGTTGGCTAATACCGCGAAACAGATCGCTTCTTTGGCATCGCCTGGTAAATTAAAATCATCCGTTCTCAAAATTCTACTATTAAAAAAATATTTGCTTAACGAATTCATGAGTGCTCGATTATGAACGCCTCCGCCGCTGATAATCAATTCATCCACAGCTTCAATTGATAATGATGAGTGTTTCAAAGAATCTGCAATGGAGCGAGCTGTCAGTTCTGTAATCGTCGCGATAATATCTTCCTGCTTTAATTTCAATTCTTTACTGGTACTTATAACCTGGTCAACATAAGGATTGCCGAATCCCTCTCTTCCTGTTGATTTTGGAATCGGCTTATTAAAATATTTGTGTTTAAGCAAATCTAATAATAATTTTTCAGAGACCCTACCCTTCAGGGCGACGGCACCATTTTCATCGTATTGTTGATTGTAGAATTTTTTCATCAAAGCATTGATAACCATATTGCCCGGGCCGGTATCATAAGCCAGGACATCATCAATGGTGCATTGTTTTTTAAGAATCGTGAAATTCGCAATGCCACCAATATTTAAAATTATTCGATTAAACTTTTCAGATTTAAATTGAAGATAATCAAAATAGGGTACCAGCGGCGCGCCCTGACCCCCCTGGGCCATATCTGCATAACGAAAATTTGCTACCGTGATGCACGCCGTCCGGTTGGCAATTACCGCCGGCTCGCCAATCTGCAACGTTGATCCGGTCACTTTAATTAAATAAGTTGTTTCATCGGGAAGATGATGAATCGTTTGACCATGTGAACCGATGAAATCAACTTGAGAAATATCAAAATTAGCTAAGCGACAAATATTGAACACCGCATCAGCAAAATATTCTCCCACGACAAAATTCAAGCGACAGATTTTATCAACTGTTCCCTGTCCCGGTTGGGAAATGTCCAACAAATCATTTCGGAGTTGATCAGGATATGGAAACGTTTGAAAGTTAATCAAATCAATTTCCGTATTAGCTCCACTATTTTTAATACGAACCAATGCTGAATCAATGCCATCCATTGAGGTGCCAGACATTAATCCAACAACGATTCTTTCTTTTTTATTCAATAATTTAACATAAGGATGCATGATTTACAAGCCACTGCTTTGTTTAATTGAATATTGCAAATTTTTTAACAACTCTTCATTAATTTCAATCCCCGCTTTTTGCAGCGCTAACAATGCTGCCCCGTATTGAGGTGCAAACATCGGGTCAGAAATTTCCACGTTCCAGGATATCTCATACAACTCTTTTGAGATTTCGTTAATCAACATATCCTTCTGTTTAAATATACTTCCAATAAAAGCGACTTTTATTTCGTCAGCTTCAAATTTCAATTGCTGTGCTACTGCTTTCGCCAACCGCCCCAGTTCTTTACCGGTTGTGCGAATAATTTTTTCAGCAATTGCATCTCCCTGGCTGGTCTGCTCAAATACAATCGGTGCTAAATTGGCAATAGCAATCCGATCGATGCGATTTTGATAGATGTGGGGAATGATCTGGTCTATCGAGCTTAATTTAAAATGCTCTTCTAACCGGTCTCGTAATTTTGTTTTTTCCCCTCTTCCATCCAGGTCTTTTAATGCAGCAATGATTGCTTCTCGTCCAATAAAATAACCACTTCCTTCGTCGCCTAATAAATAGCCCCAACCACCAGCACGCACAACTTTGCCCTCACTGTTCTTGCCAAAACATATCGCGCCAGTACCGGAGATTATAATTATCCCCGGTCCAGTTCCGAAAGCGCCTGCCAGTGCAACCATCGCATCGCTATCAACTGTTATCTTTTCGCCAAATTCAGTATCATTAAATAGCGCTATAATCTCTTTTCTGTCACTTTCCCGTCCAGCTCCGGCCAGTCCTAAAAAAAGCTGCTCAATTTTGTTGGAAGAAACATTGGTGCTATTCAGAAGCATAGTAAAACACCTACCAATCTCCTCCTTCAATTTTGTGCCACCAACTGCCTGGTAATTTGTGCTATCCCCTTTTTGTTGACCAATTATATTTCCAGAGTAGTCGAGCAAAACGAACTCGGTTTTTGTTCCGCCGCCATCAACACCGATGACATAACGATTCATAATCTTACCTTTCTAAGAAGTGATATTTTTTGTATCTAAATTTCAAACTCAGCGTTTCTCAGCGATCTCAGCGGTGAATACTTTTGAGAGATTCAAGCCAAAGAATTACCGAGAATTAAACCGTTCAAACTTATTCCCCAAAACCTCCCACACAAGCTTCGGATTTTGACATCGCAGGGAGGAAATTGCTCGACTTCCATAGTAGCTCCACCCAACAACACTGTCAATTTTCTCATTCATGCAGATTTCGATAGCCTTTTCCACCTGCTGTTCTTCACCATTCATTAATTTAAAATTTTGAATCCAGATTTGGCTATTCTTCCCCTGTTTCTCACAAGCATCGCTCACTTTTTTTGCTACACCTTTGATATAAGAATCCGCCCGGTACTGGGAATAATACCAATAAGCTTTGGCAGCTAAAAAATCCAGCGTTTCGATTTCACTTACTTGGTGCCAGCTTGCCATATTTAAATTATTGATATTTTGAGGAGATAGACAAACGATATTGATCATATTTTTTTCTTTGGCATAATCACAGAGTTCTTGCAAAAAAATAATTATCGTATATTCATTTAATAAATTTATTTCCTCTCCAATTCCCTTTGCTAAGCGATGATTAAATTTCTGTAAATAAAGATGATTACAATAATTACACCAGCATCCCCACTGCACCAGTCTATTCTCATTTTTTGGAATATAGTAATGTGGATTGTCCCAGGCGATTCCGTCTGCTCCCAATTCAACAACTTGATCGATCCATTTTCGCATAAAAGCTTTAAATTCGAGATTATTCATGCAGGCTGCTGGAGCAGGTTTAAAATTGGATAAAACCTGCCAACTATCCCAATGCTCGACCACAAACCGGCTTGTTGCATATCCATCAAAGACATGCCCAATTCCAGAGGGGTGTGCAAATACTGTTAAACCTGCTTTTTGCGATACATCAAATATTTCAGCCAACGCCTTTTGATGAAGCTCAACATCTTCTTCTGTTACTGGATAAATCACAAAATTGCAATGATGCGTTAGAATTTCTTCCAAATCAGGTATATAATGATATGGATCCCTATTTCCATAATATACAATTCCTGTTGTAATATCAAAATATTTATTTTGTTCTAATTCCATTCAAAGCAGCATTATCAATAAAGATATTTTTAGGGCGTCGGTATTTATTCTTTAAAATTATTACTACTCAGTCAGATTAAAATCTTAAATGTCATTCCGACCGAAGGGAGGAATCTGTTAGTCCATCACTATGAGAAATAAGAATTTCTGTTTGATGTACAGATTTCTCCTCACTTCGTTCGTCGAAATGACAGGTTCATTTTAATCGATTTTAAACAATCTGACAAAGTAATATTATCTAAAACCTTTGAAATTTATTGGCACTTTTTTTAAATATATCGTAAGCCAGGAAGCTAAAAATGCCTTCACAAGATCAATTGGAAAAAATATCAACAGAACTGCTTTTAATGAATCCACCCAGTTCAAATTGAGCGCAGAAAACTGTTCGAGTCGTAAATATAGCCCCATTTTCAAATTGAAATAGAGATACGCCAGACCAAAAACAAAAATGATCAAAATTCCCAACACATCGGACAGAAAATAGGCAATAAACAATGTTCGTTTTGATATAGCTATTTTACCTGATCGAGAAAGCAATAATTTTAACACAACTCCTATGGTGAAAGCACATACCGGGTAACCCAACAAATAGCCAAATGTTGGCTGAAAGATGTATCCCGGACCGCCTCCATAAGCAAAAATGGGAATTCCGATTAATCCCAGGCTTAAATATAAAATTTGACTAAAGCTTCCAAATTTAAATCCCAGCACATTTCCACTCATGATCACAAAGAAAGTCTGTAACGTGATCGGAATATGAGGCAATGGTATTTTTATATAAGCACCGATTGCCGTTAAAGCTGTAAAAAAGCTAACAATGATGATTACTCTATTACGACTGTTTCCACCCATTATTTTCTGTATTAAATTGAAATTGTTGTAAATATACAAAATATAATATTCAAAGTCAATTTTATTTTTTCTAAAGCTATGTATTGAACTTTATTTTATTTTTTACGTTCAATTTTGAGTTATGAATAGGATTCTAATATACTTAATATTGGTTATTTTTTTATTTGTTAACCATTCCATTACTTTTGGTCAAGCCGTTCGCATTGACACACTGTCATTAGAATTTGATCAAGCTCATTTACCCCCTTTTTGTTTTACGCCTCATAAAATTATTAAAAGACCCCGGGTTGGTTTGGCATTAAGTGGCGGTGGCGCCCGTGGTTTTGCACAGATCGGGGTTTTACAGGTTCTGGAGGAAAACAATATACCCATCGATATTATCGTAGGCTCAAGTATGGGAAGCATTATTGGCGGTCTATATGCGGTCGGGTATTCGCCCAAAGAAATTGAGCAGATAACAAAGGATATCGATTGGAGTACAATTATGGTCGACAAGCCGCCAAGGACCAGTCTGTTTATCGGACAGAAGCAGGAACGAGGGCGTGCAATTCTGCAATTTCGATTCAAAGGACTGAAGCCAGCAATTCCCCAGGCAATTACTCCCGGTCAAAAACTAACTTCAATTTTAACCAATCTGACCTTAACAGCAAATTACCCAACCAGCTCTGACTTTGACCAGATGAAAATTCCTTTTCGAGCATTGGCTTGCGACCTGATCTCAGGAGAAAAGGTTATTATTGCAAAAGGAAATTTAGCCGAAGCCATGAAAGCATCTTCGGCAATTCCATTGTTATTTACACCCGTTGCTATCGATACCATGTTGCTGGTTGATGGCGGACTCATTAATAATATCCCGGTAGACGAGGTAAAAGATTTTGATGTCGATCTGGTTATTGGCGTAGACACGGTATCAAAATTACGAGAAAAAGAAAAATTACAGGCACCGTGGGAAGTGGCAGATCAGGTTACGACCATTATGCAGCGAGAAAAAAATGCGACCCAAAGAACAAAAGCTGATATACTCATTCAAGTCGATCTCGATGACTATAAATCTGACAGTTTTCAACAAGCCAGCCAGATTATCGAAGCAGGTAAAAAAGAAGCTCTAAATTATGTAAATCAGATAAACAATATTCTCGATTTTAGCACTAAAAATGATCTTTCCAGCGATAGTTATAAAGTTAAAAAAATTATTATTAAATCTGTTGATTATTTTTCAAAAGAAATTGTTGGAAAAATTATATATTCGAAAATTCAAGGATATACTTCGTATCAAGATATTTATCTCACACTAAAAAATATTTACGATACCGGGTATTTTGATGATGTAAAAGCCTTTGTTCGATTAGAGGATAGTCATTTATCAATCCACTATCATATTGTATCAAAACCAGCATTTAAAACCATTGTTTTTGAAGGTAACTCAGTTTTTTCGGATTCCGTGCTTCGAAGTCAAATACAGTCAGAACCAGGAAAACCGATTAATTTTGGTAAATCCAGGCAAGATATTTTAAGAATCGTAAAACTCTATAAAGAAAATGGGTATGCACTAATTAACATTAATAAAGTTGAATTAAATAATGATACATTGAAAATAGAAATCAACGAAGGAATCATTTCGTCTGTCAATATTGAGGGAACTGAGCGGACAAAAGATTATGTAATTCTAAGGGAATTTCCACTAACACATGGCGATATTTTTAATATAAACAAAGCCGATGAAGGATTGAATAATATTCACAGTACCGGTTTGTTCGAGACAGTTACTTTTGAGGTTTTAAAAGAGAAGCCCCTGGCTAAATTGAAAATCAAGGTTAAAGAAAAAGCTTTCAGCCTGCTCAGGTTGGGTTATCGGTATGATTTAGAAAGAAGAAATAAGGGGATGCTTGAATTAGCCGACGAAAATCTTTTGGGCAGGGGGAACCAGGTTAGCTTGAATGCTCAGTATGGATTAAAAGATCAAGCCATTCAATTAAAATTTCGGGATGATCGTATATTCAAAAGTTATATGACCTATCATTTAGATCTTTTTTATCATCGCCAGAAAAATTATACTTACCAGGACATGGTTCAGGTTGGAGAATATTTGCAAAAAGAGTCTGGTTTTTCTTTCTCTTTGGGGCAACAGATTGAACGTTTGGGTATTATTTCTGTTATCGCAACACTGAATTCCGTTGATTTGCAGGATGTGACTGGCTATGGTTACCCGACTGGTAAATTTGAATTTAAAACGATTGCTCTCCAATCAATCGTGGATTCTCAGGACCAATTTCCGTTTCCAAAATCTGGAAAATACTATCAATTCTTCTATAAAATGTCATCAGCAAAATTTCTAAACAGCCAGGAATCATTTTTTAAATTATTCAATTCTTTTGAGGTTTACCAAACTTTTCTGAAAAGAAATACAATTCATCCCCGGCTTTTTTGGGGCACATCCGATTTAACCACACCATTTATTGAACAATTCCGGATAGGGGGATTGTCATCTTTTTACGGACTAAGAGAAAATGAAAAAGTTGGACGACATGTCATTGTGGGAAGTCTGGAGTATCGCTATATGTTTCCGTTTGGGCTTCCGGTCAATCTTTACTGGAGCATTCGATATGATCTCGGTTCAACCTGGAAAAATCAATTGGATATTCAATTAAAAGATTTTATTCACGGGTTTGGAACGTCACTCGCCATGGAAACACCAATTGGTCCGATAACATTTGCATTTGGCAGAAGCAGTATTGGAAAGAATGTATTGTATTTTTCGGGTGGGTTTAATTTCTGAGGTACAAAAATAAAACGCAAATTATTTTTTTAGTAATTCCTCACAAAGAGAAACGAAAGTTTATTTCTTTGGATTGTTCTTTTCGTCATGGCGGCATATTTCTCAATCTTCTCTTCGCCCCACCATCTGCCCATCACGAGATCGCCCGCAACGAGGAGAAAATCACGATTCTCGGCTTTGACCGCTTTGAGAACGTAATCAAGTGTTTCCTCCCAGCCCGGTTGGGGATATGTGGTGTCAACATTGAGAAAGTCGGGCATACTGACGAAAGTCCAGGCATCCACTTGCTCCTGTTCGGCTACTCTGACGAACGACATCGAAACCTGTACAACCAGTGTGGCGATATAGATGTACCTTATTCGTGTTTTTCCTTTCACGATCTTTCTGCCCAACGAGTGGCTCACTTGATGGCAGTCAAACTCCATCGCTGCCAAGTGAAACAGGTGAATTGAACAAAAACCCCAAGAAAAGTTGAAAAATCACAGCCAGTCAGCCGGTCAAGTGCAGCCACCGGTTAGCGAAGTCGAAACCACGAAGCCTGGCAGTTTGGGCATTCCACTGAGCCTTACTGCCAATTCCCAAGCCGTCCTGTTTTCCCGAAAGCGAAGGCATGCCCTGCACTACTGGTCCCAACAAGCACTCCCTAACCACCAAGGTGGTTCACCAGGATTCAGAGGAGTAGGCGGGACAATATAGGAGCGGGATCGCTGCCGGTTTTCTTATCAAATATGATTCCTCCAATTTTAGACTTTTCTATCTTTCACAATAAAGCCAGGTTTGCTTTGGACAAATTCCTTAAATGTAATTTTTTAGGGCCAAAAAGATAGCTCTAAGGCTAATTTTTACCATTTTTCAATACTTAAATCTTTATAAACAGTTACTCTACTCGGTCCGATCCCAGACAAACCTCCGGATAATCCAGTGCAAGCCTGGCAAGGCCGAACTTGTTAATATTTTACAACTACTTTTTTGGGTGTTTGTAACAGCCTGACCAGATATCGCTGGAATCTCCGATTTTTGATTTTACGAATAGTGGTTGCACTGTTATTGCATATTTCAATTCTGTATGGTTTGTTTTCTACAAATAGCACCGTCCGTAACTGGCTGCCGAGTTCAAAGCTTCGCATGTATTTAAGTCGGTATACTCGGGGAAGAGCCAGGCTGTCTTTAGGGGCGGCAAGCTCTCCGAATATCGGATCTTGTAGTAACGTTTCATAGGCATCACTTTCATATTGAATTTGAATTAATGGTGCACGCCAGAATTTATGATAATCAACTTGCTCCCAGATTCCTTTTCGATGCTTAAAATATCGTACTGTGTCGGCGGTTACGATCTTCAACGAATCACTGAATAATTTATATTTTCTAGCTGCCGGATTTTCCTTTTCCCCTTTGTCATAAGTCCTGATAATCCGCATCTCGACTCTTCGGTCATGAATACCGCCGATTCCTTTCTCAACTTCAATAATGGTTCGATTTAAGTGCTTGGAATACCAATCAACAACGAGTTTTGTTTTTGGTTTCAGGATATTCTTGTCCCGAATCATTTTTTCGATATTCTCAGCACGATGTTGATA
>CBFDBN010000014.1:0-23154 GCA_965603055.1 uncultured bacterium
CTTAGGGATGTTGCCATCCCCATAAAGAGGATAGCAATCAATCCCATTATAGCAATTTTACGAAGAAACTTCATCGGTTTGTTTTTCTTTCATTCTTTGATCACGTTTCTTAAACAACAGTGCTAATGCGCCGCCTGCCAACCAGACCGGAGCCTTCGGCTTAAGCAACTTTCGCCACGCATATCGATTGAAGCGATCCAGCTCGCGTAATCCTAGTTGGAAATAATCTTCTGATTCATGCAGCAGATAAATCCAGCGTACATCATCTTGATCTATTAAAGTGGCATTTGGATGATCCTTCTTTACTTCTTGTAAACGTTTTTTTGCCAGACTTAATATTTTATCCCGATCACCAAAAGTTAACCCGCCAACAGGACATGCTTTTACGCAAGCAGGTTCTAATCCATTGGCAATGCGATCGGTGCAAAAATTACATTTAAACCATTCTCCAGATTTTTCGTTTTTCCTGGGAATATTAAACGGACACATTTCGGCAAGATCTTCCTCGCCAAATTTTTTCGTGTCTGAAGTATAAACCACAGCGCCATTTTTATCGATAATAACTGAGCCAGGAGCATAATCATCAGCAGCAGCTTTACAAGGTGGATCGATACAATGTCGGCACTGATCTTTAAAAAATGTCCAATTCACGGATCCATTGTTTCCACTTTCCTTAAATCGAACCAGGGTCCAGGTTTTGGCAGAAAGTTCCTGTGGATTTTGATAAGAACCAACATTTTTTGTCTTTTCGCCAGGAAGTTGATTCCATTGTTTACAAGCTACCTGACATCCCCGGCATCCGATACATTTAGAGAGGTCGATTAATACTGATTTTCCACTCATAGTTACACCTCCTTCTTAACGTTTACCAGGAATGCCTTTGATTCCGGAATCATGGTATTGGCGTCGCCGATATTAGGCGTCAATTTATTGGCAGAGTCACCAGTTGCCAGTCCCATGAATCCAAAACACCAGGGCAAACCAACTTGATGAATAATGCTATCACCTATTTTAAAAGGCTTGAACCGAGCAGTAACGATGGCTTTGGCATGGACCTTACTTCTGGCTGATTCTACCACAACTTTATCCCCATTTTTAATGCCCAGCTCTTTTGCTAGTTTTTTGCTCATTTCCACAAACATTTCTGGCTGTAACTCTACCAACCATGGTTGCTGACGCGTCATCGCGCCGGTCTGCCAGTGTTCAGAAACACGATAGGTAGTTGCTACAAATGGATATCGTGGATCACACGCCTTTGCAGCTTTATTCATATCGCCGCCTTCTTTGTGCCAGGCTTTAGCAGTCGGGTTGAGCAGCACTTTAGACAGCAGATTTTGCTCTACCGGACATTCCAATGGTTCATAATGTTCCGGGAATGGACCGTCTGCTCGTCCCATTCCAAAGATTCGGGCAAAGCCTTCTGGTTTCATTATAAATGGCCATTTTGTTTTATCTTTATTGCTCATGGGAACCCAGCCACCGTCAGGAACATCGCCGAGCCAGCTACCTTTACCTTCTTTAGCAGCCGGATCCCATTTGATCACCGGATGTTCTTTATCCCATGGTTGACCGTTTTGATCAACCGAAGCACGGTTATAAATAATACGACGGTTTACGGGCCAGCACCAGGACCAATTAGAAAAAAGACCAATACCAGAAGTATCTTTATTATCCCTTCGTGCAGCCATGTTACCTTTTTCTGTGTAGCTGTTACAATAGAGCCAGTTACCAGAAGAGGTTGTGCCATCATCTTTTAATTTGGAGAAAGATGCCATCAATTTGCCGGTTTTCAAATCGTAACCATTAATCTCTTTGGCTACGGCGTGAATATCAACATGACCATTGTGTGCATAATCCCATTTAAGATTGAGAATTGGATCAGCAAATTTGCTGCCATCATTTTTATATAATTTTTGTATTCTGACGAAAATCTCGTGGATCATTTCAGCGTCGGGTTTGGTATCTCCAGGTGGATCAACGGCTTTATAACGCCATTGCATCCAGCGACCGCTGTTGGTAATGCTACCTTCTTTTTCCATTGAAGCGGCACATGGTAACATAAAGACCTCGGTTTTAATCTTTTTCGGATCAGCGCCGGGTCGTTTCCAGAATGCACCGGTTTCCGTTTCCCAGAGGTTGACATTAACCATCCAATCCAGTTTTTCCATGGCTTCGCGGGTCATATCTGAATTGGGTCCGCTACAAGCCGGATTCATACCCCAGGCAAAAAAGCCCTTGATGTTTCCTTTGAACATTTCCTGAAATATGGTGATCCACGAGTAATTAGCGCCATCGTCCAATTTGGGCAGCCACGAGTATCCGAAATCATTGCCTTTAGTTGCATTTTTCCCAAACATTGATTTCAGAAAACTAACTGAATATTTGGCATAATTACCCCACCAGTTAGCGCTATTGGGATCGCTTGTTTTAGGAGTATATTTGTTGTTATAATCAGCAAGAGTAGGTTGTGAAGCGTTTGGTGTTTTTAAATAGCCAGGAAGAATGTGGAACAACAAGCAATGGTCAGTTGAACCCTGAACATTGGATTCGCCTCTTAAAGCATTGACGCCGCCGCCAGCAACTCCGATGTTGCCAAGCAGTAACTGAATAATTGCCATTGTCCGAATATTCTGTGTTCCCACTGTATGCTGAGTCCAACCCATGGCATACATGATGGTACCGGCTTTCCCTGTTTTACCGGTTGCTGCGTAGGTTTTATAAACCTCTAATAATTTTTTCTTCGGTGTGCCGGTAATTCTGGAAACCAAATCCAAATTGTAACGTGAGAAATGTTTTTTCAACAATTGAAAAACACATCGCGGATTGTTCAGCGTCGTGTCCCGTTTGGGAATTCCCTTGTCATCAACTTGATAAGTCCAGGTGGACTTATCGTATTTTCTCTTTTTGGAATCATAGCCAGAAAATAGACCATCTTTGAAAGAGAATTTTTCATTAATTAAATGAGCTGCATTGGTATATTCAGCGGCATATTCTTTATTGTAAAGATTATTGTCGAGAATATACTTAATCATTCCGCCCAAAAATGCAATATCGGTACCAGAACGCAGAGCAGCATAAATATCTGCTTTTGAAGAAGTTCTGGTAAACCGTGGGTCAACGCTTATCAACTTACCACCGCGTTCCATTGCTTCGGTAACATATTTGAATGAAATAGGATGGTTTTCAGCAGCGTTGCTACCCATAATTAAATTAATGTCACTATTTGCAATGTCATTCCATTGATTGGTCATTGCCCCTCGTCCAAACGACTCTGCCAGAGCCGCTACCGTTGCCGAGTGTCATATACGCGCCTGGTGTTCAATATACACCAGGCCCAGTGACCGCAGAAAAGTTTGATAGAGCCAGCACTCCTCATTATCAATTGCTGCGCTGCCGACAGATGCGATTTGAGTTGTTCTGTTGACAACCTGACCCTGTTTGTTTTTCGCGGTAAATGTGGCATCTCGCGTCGCTTTTATTCTTTCAGCGATTTTATCATACGCCCACTCCCACGATTTGTACTCCCACTTATCACTGTATGGAGCACGATACATGACTTTACTAATTCGTCGTTCGTTATTTGCCAATTGGTAAAGAGCGCTGCCTTTGCTGCATAACGAACCGCGATTAATTGGATGGTCTGGATCACCTTCCGTATTGATCACCTTACCATCCTTTGCGGAGACGATAATCCCGCAGCCGACCGCACAATATGGGCAGATCGTCGTGGTCTCTTTAGCGTACTTCAGCTTGTATTCTTTAAGTGGTTTTGCATAAGCTGCCTTCCACCCAAAACTGCCAAGGGCTAATCCAGACCCAGCTACCCACGATGATTTCAAGAATCCTCTTCTTGATACATTCATATACGCCTCTTCCTCCTCATTAGTTTAAATTAAAGTATTTGATTAAGTTTTATTAAAGCATTAAATATTTTCCTGACTATTATCTAATTTCGTCCACCAAACAGCGTTTTGAAATCCTTCTTTTATGGCTAAGTCATCCAAATATTGAGTTATCATATCTTCTGTAGCCATGAGAATATCCGGATTCCGGTCTGTTTGTCTTTCATCAATCGTTTTAATATATCTTTTGCAATTATCACAAACATAAACACGATATGGTTTATTTTCTTCATCATAAAAATATCGTAATTGATTTTGGTCTTTATTCAGACAAAAGGGACATTGTATTCGAGCAAAAGTCCACTGCGAATTACAGGTTGAACACCAAACATAGCGCTGTCCCACTTCTTTTTCCAGTCGTGCCATACCGGGAACATTGCCACATAACGGGCAAAGAGGTTTGAACCAGACAGAGTCCACTCTATTTAATTGGGGGAGTAATATTTCTCTGTAAGTTTCAAAAAGCGGCAGACTAATTGTCTTTGTCACAAAAGCAAGTAAGCCCTGGTCAACTTTAATATTATCGGCTAAGTCAATAAAATATTCAGCATTTTTAGCTGCAAAATTCCTTATTAATTCAGTTATTATTAAGTATTTTTTTTGAAAGGCTTCTTGTATGTTTGATATTTCATTAGCTTCATATTGAGTCGGATATTGTTCAAAAAGAGAGATAAGCTCCTGGAAAAATGACTCTGAAAATGTTTCTTCGATGTAAAGATTTTTGTGGTCGATTAATGGTAAACCAGCAGCCAATCGATTGTCAAGATCAACTTTTTTACTAAAAAGCGATAATCTATCTTTGTTGATATTTGATTTTTTGCTGTGTTGCATGGTAAGAATTTTTTGATAAAACTCTAAATATTCATCAAAGAAATGACCGTGTTTCTTTAGATAATCAATTTGTTGTTCAATTTTATTAGATTCTTTCATAAGTCCTCGTTTATTGTATTCTCCAGCTATTAGTATAAACATTCATTCTCTTTCCGCGCGCAAAACCAATCAGCGTTGATCCCAACTCATCCGCTAACTTAACTGCTGCCGATGTCGGTGCAGTACGCGAAATAAGTACCGGGAATTTCCAACGAGCTGCTTTAAGCAATATCTCAGAGGATACACGTCCGCTGGTCATTAATATTTTATCATCACTGCTAATGTCTTTTATCAAACACTCGCCAATTATTTTATCAACTGCATTATGTCTGCCAATATCTTCACGGGAGAACAGAAAATTGTTTTGCTGATATAAAGTCGCACTATGAGCCCCGCCGCTCTTCTGGTACAGCGAGGAATTCTGTTTCAATTCGGCAGAAATATCTGAAATTATATTTGCTTTGACAGTTAACTTGCTGGTGATATATTCACCGTTCCAGCCATCAAAAACTTTATGAAACGTTAACCCCCGTGCACAGCCTGAAGTGATGGTTCTGCCGTTACGAAAATCATCATCAATTTCAAACTTTTTATTTGACTTTACCCAGACAATCCCTTTATTTTCGTTCAGAATTATTGTTTCTATTTCCTCCTTTTTTGAGAAAATACCTTCTGAAAACAGGAATCCAATCGCCAGATTTTTTTGATGCGTGGGTGAACACAACAAAGTAACCAGTTCTTGATCATTTACGAATATTGTTAAAGGTGTTTCACTAACAACTAAGTCCTGTTGGCTGCTTGATTGTTGATCAACAATTTTAACAATGTTTACCGTTTCTAATAAATTATCCACAATCAAGCCTTCTCGCCTTATGTAAATCTTCTTTAGTATTTATGTTAAAAAAAGACTTTTCAACAGAATTAAATCTATTACACGAAATTTCTTTAACTCTCACCTGTGTAAAAAAGCCTCGGATTTTTAATTGATTATTTTTTAAATTTTTTTCAATCGGTTCAATACAGTTTTTTGAATAAATAGCAAATAGCGGTTCGATAAAACCGTTATACTCCGGAACGATGACGTCAAATAAATCATTATTAGAATACCTTTGCAGATATTGAATGATTGAGGGTTCAATAAAAGGCATATCACAGGCAACAATAAAATTATAATGGTTTGAAGATAATTTTAAACCGCTGTAAATACCGCCTAATGGTCCCTTGCCTGGTACAATGTCATTGGCTGCTTTTACTCCCAGGTTTGTGTAATCTCCAGGTTTATTAGTAATGACAATAACTTCATCAAAGAGATCACGAAACAGATTTACCGCATTTTCAATGATAGTATATTTGCCCATTTTGATATGAGCTTTAGACATTGAAATTCTGCTGTTTTTACCGCCAGCTAAGATTATACCGGTCATTTTTCCTCTTAGTTTGAGAATGATGAAAAAATATTAATTTTTTATTTTTAAAACTGCACTTAGCGCGGCAGACACATTTTTTCTATTTGGGGCTAAAATAATATGAAACACTCCTTCGCTAAGAATTTTCCCACCATTTTTTTTGTCTATTTTTTCTGCTAATGTAATTAAAGGAATTTTGGGACGCATGCGTCTAATTAGCCGTATCGTTTTTAAGGCTTCCATTCCTTCTATGTCCAGATCAAAAATAATAACTTTAAAATCGCTTTCCTGTAAAGCTAATAATATATCTTCAATTTTTTTTTTGACGATTGTTGAAGCGCCCATTTCACCAGCGACCTCTTCGCAAATTTGAATTAGCGTTTCGGCTTGGCTTCCTATTAGCATATTTGGTGATAACATTATTATTCCCTATTTTGTATAGAGGCATACTATATCAAAAACTATACCACGTGTTGCCAAAGATTGAAAATAATTAACATTTTTTGATTAGTTAACTCCTAAAAAAAACAATCACTCAAAACAAATCATTCATTAGATTTTGATGTAGTTTATTATAAGTGGGTAATAGTGAGAAATCGATGTCTCACTTCATAATTCTAAAATCATGTTATCTGTAACTTTATCAATAAATTAAAGTAAGTGTGACAACAAAAAAATAAGTGAGACTTTATTTTCTCATTTGGCATGGCGCCAGAGCGCAGGATCTAAACCATGTCGGTTTAATAAACGATGGAGGTTCCGCCGTGTCATCTGTGCCTTCTCAGAAATTTTTGTTACATTCCCATTGTACTCTTTTAAAAGTTTCAGAAGATAAGTCTTTTCAACTTCTTCAACGGCGCGGTTTTTAGCTTCTGCTAAAGGCAAAGCAGTAAGGGGCTGATAATTAAATTGAGTTGGTTCACTTTTTAAAATAGCTGGAGGTAAATCATGCATCATGATCTCTTCATCTTTTGCAAGAGAAATGGCATGTTCTACAACATTTTCCAATTCACGAACATTCCCGGGCCAATCATAACGCTCAAATTGTTCCATCACCTGCGGATTAAAACCACGAATATTTTTTGTGGAAGATTTGAGTTGTTGGCGCAAGAAATGTTCAGCCAGGAGTGGAATGTCTTCTCTGCGCTCACGTAATGACGGGATGTGAATATTGACAACGTTGATCCGATAGTAAAAATCATCACGTAACTGCCCATTTAGTCGGGCTTGTTGTAAATCACAATTGGTCGCTGAGATCAGACGTATATCAATTTGAATTAGTTCATTACCACCTATATGCCTCAATTGTTGATCCTGTAACACTCGCAACAGTTTCGCTTGTAACGTGATTGGCAATTCACATACTTCATCCAGAAAGAACGTTCCGCCATCGGCAAATTCAAGCAGACCGAGCTTTCTTTTGGTTGCGCCAGTAAAAGCGCCTTTTTCATAGCCGAAAAGTTCAGCCTCGAAGAGATTTTCCGGGAAAGCGCTACAGTTTACAGGAACAAATGCGCTCGTATTGCGCAAACTCCTGGTATGTATACTTCGGGCGATAAGTTCTTTTCCAGTGCCGCTTTCCCCTGTAATTAGTACATTGGCATCAGTTTGAGCTACATTTTCAACCATATCAAATACTTTTCGTAGCGCAGCGCTTTGCCCTACAATGTTATCGAAACTATATTTATCTTCGAGTTGCTTAATTAAATTACTGCGCTCAAGATAAAGCCTTCGCTGGCGCAATCCTTTTTCTACTAATACGCTCAAATGTTCAAAATCAAATGGCTTTTCGATAAAATCAAAAGCGCCCAATTTCATTGCCGATACTGCTCGATCAATTGTTCCATAGGCTGAAAAAATAACAACCGGTGTATATGGGGCAACTTCTTTTGCCTTTTCCAATACTTGCATTCCATCAATTTCTGGCATGAACAGATCGCAAAGAATCAGGTCGAACTCTTCCTGTTGTAAAAGTTGAATCGCTAAAGCGCCGCTATTCGAAAGAGAAGGCTTGTGCCCCAATGCAGCAAAAATTTTTTGACAGGCATTGAGCATGTCATTTTCATCATCAACTATTAGAATACGTGCTGGTTTATTAGTCATTTTTTAAGCTTCTTTTAAATTTAGTGGTAAGATGATGTTAAATGTTGTCCCTTTTCCTGGTGTGCTTTCAACAGAAATTTCACCGCGATGACGTAAGATAATTGCTTTTGAAATTGAAAGTCCCAATCCAGTTCCCCTGGATGGTAATTTAGTTGTGTAAAAAGATTTAAAAATATTAGACAGGTTTTCTGTTGCAATCCCCTCGCCATCATCAGATATTTTAATTTCCACACCATTGATAGCATTCTTCATAGTTTGAAATATTTCAATTTTTATTTCTCCTTGACTACCAATGGCATCGATTGCATTGTTCAGCAAATTAATAAAGACCTGCTCGATTTGATTTCTATCAGCAATAATTTGTACCGATGGAGAATTGTAATTCTTTATGATATTAATTTTTTGAACACGAAATCGTGGCGCCAATAAAAAAAGACATTCATCAAACAGTTTGGAGACACTAATTTTTTTTGGCTCAAAGGGCATGCCTTTGGAATAGTTGAGAAGTTTTTGGGTATAATATTTCACTCGCTGGGATTGTTTTTTTATAATCTCTATTTCTTCTTCAAAGACATTTTTTTCATCCGTTATTTTTAAACGCAATGCTTCAGCTTGAGCCAGGATGATACTAATTGGTGTGTTCATTTCATGGGCTACGGAATCAACCAGTTCCCCGACTGAAGCTAATTTAGAAGCCTGGCATACCTGGAGATGCAGGAGTTCCTTTCGTTCACTATAGCGTTGAGCTTCCCTGGCTTGAATGATCTTTATATTTATTCTGTATAAATAGATTGAAATAAGGATGGTTAAAAGAAGAATTAAGGAAACCATTACAAAAAATATAAAAGATTTACTTCGCAATGCAGAAGCGACATCTGATAAATTTGAAGAAATGACTAATATCCAGCGTTCATTTTGAATCTGGAGAGGGACGTGAGACATAATTTTTTTCGGTTCCTCACCAACGGTGTACTCACCGTAAGCTGCCTCAGTGGTAATCATTTCTTTTTGTTTTTCAAAAGAGGGGTGGCAGGATATACAATCGGCTGATTTTTCAGAAATGTCACGCAATATCATTTCCGGATGTTCGGGATGAAAAAGTAGCCTCCCCTGACTATCCATGATCCATGCTGATCCAGTATTACCAAGATTAATTGATGCAACGAATTTTTGAATTAGCCAATTAAAATTCACAACTTCACCAACAAAACCGACAGGTACGATTTCAAGATTTGATTCTAATGGATCGTGAGGATATCTATAAAGAGGAACTAAAATTAGGAAACAAAGTTCATGGTTGTTTTTTTTTACATCTGAAGGCGAAACAGATGAAAACCATGATGTTCTACGATTTTTTATATTGCTTGCCCATTGAATCTTTTGTTGAAGCAGAGGACCTACCCACCTCGGGATAGTATCTGTGGTCGAATAAATAAGGTTTGTTTCAATATCTGTTGCAAAAATCGTTTTAACCCCAAAATCTTTGGCATAATTAAATAGATCGTCCATGGGATCACGTAAAAGATCCCTTTCAAATTTCTGTAAACGACGAAATTTAACCAGCAGTTGTAAATCATTTGATAAATTTTCCAGGTAGTAATTAATGCCGGCGGCAGTCGCATCTGCCATATCTTTTTGCAAAAGTTGATGATTTCTTTTGGTTTCGTCAAGAGCTATGTTATATATTTTAACAGAAGTAAAAATAATGAGAATGACAAAGATTATTGTTCCACTAACAATCCAGAATAAATGTGTGTATTTAATTCGTACCTGGTTTAAGAACAATTGAGATTTCAATTTAGATTTTGAGAACATATTGAAATAATCAAAAAATAGGTAAAAGTTAGGTACTTACAAATTGGATCAGTATTGTCAACTGTAAATTATAATCAAAAACAATAGAAATGTCAAGATATTTTTTATATTGTAACCTCGTTAACACTGGATATTTATACCTGTAATCAGTTACTTTTTGCCTACAGAATAAAAAATCCCACAGAACTAAATGAAAAAAATTATGGATTATCATTCTGTGGGATTTCCGCTAATGTATGTATTTTTATTGTCAGTTTAATACAGTGTGTATCAGATATTATATACTCATTTCGGGTTAAAATGTAACATATTCTTACCGATCCCATCGCTGCCAGCGATGGAATCGGTTCTTCCGGTTCTTATTAAGTTACAAATTAAACCTTAACAGGTATAGATACAAACTGATATTACTTATTTCCCTTTTTTCGTAACTTTGCCCGGCTTATCTTTAGGATAAGTTTTATCCCCTTCATGGCAACTGCTGCAATCAGGCTTTTTATCAAACCGACGATCAACATGACAATCAGAACAATCTGCATCCAGATGTATTTCGTCGAGTTCAATACCGGTAATGGAGTGATTAAAATTTTCAGAATTCCAGCCGCTGTGGCAGCTAATGCATGTTCTATTAAGCTTGCCGATTGGCTTTCCCGCAGGATGACAGCTTCTACAGCTTAATTTTTGATGATAAATATTCAACGCCCAGCCAGTCGCCTGTCCATGATCAAATCCTTTTCTCTCGGTTTTTGAATGACATTTGCGACAGCCTGTTTTTTCAGTGATATTATGACAGGCAGAACATTTGTGATGCATCAGATCAGCGCTTGCTTCCACCACTGATAATGGTTTTTCTCCTTGATAGTGACAACGGATACAGGGATCTTCTTTATGGCAATCATTACACTGTAATCCATAGAGATGGGCATGGTTTTTATGAAAGAAACTGACATAAGGACCGTTATTGTAACTGATATTATAAACTTTTTTATCCGGTTCTTGACAGGGAAGATAACGGGAACTCGGTTTTTCTGCTATGGTAGTTTCAGTTAAACTTGCTTTTGAAATATGACAGGCTTCACAGGCAGTTTCATGGCTCCATTCCCGATGGCATCCCATACATTGGCGGTGGTAAGCGCCTTTTAGACCTGGCTGATCAATATGTTCATGGATGACTTCGGGACTATGACACTCTTTGCACGCTGGATGAGAAGCATCCGTTGGTGTATAATGGTGACAAGCTAAACATCCTTTGCTCATGTTTGCCATTTCCGCATGTAATTTATGTGAAAATTTGACTGGCGCGTATAGCTCCTCCAGTTCATTTAATATAACCATATCAGGTCCCTGATCAGAAGAAAGTTTATGGCCCACTTCTTTCCCTAACCAGTGTCGTGGGCAAGTCCGTAAACATGGATTTGAAGCTGTTGGATTTTTACAAGTATGACAATCTTCACATGATAGCTCAGTACCAGTGTGAAATTTTAATGTTTTTTTCTTTTGTGCCTGAGCAACAACTATCGAAAAACAAAAAATAATAAAAATAGTTGTGATGACAATTCTTTTTAACATACTCTTTTCTCCTAAGTGTGCTATATAGTTCTTATACAAATTTTTTATTAATGCTCTGCCTCAAAATCCGGATGGTCGTAAAGTATTGGCATTCGATTGATAATCCAGCGAAAGGTGATGAGTCCAATAGTGATAATAGTAATTGTAATTGTAACCTCCATCCAACTGGGAATGTACTGTTCTTCGATATTCCAGTTGAAACAAATTATTGATTGGTTAACTCGATTCAGAGCAATCCCGATTACTGTTATAACAGAGGTTGCTCTTATTAATTTTGCATTTTCGTTGCGCACACCAATTGCATAAAGAAAAGCTGGAATAAGCACAAAACCCACTACCTCAACTAACCACCAATAGCCGTAGTTTGTATTTATTAAGTTCCAGTTATTTCCATGGGTTACACCAATCAGTTTCAAGCAGAAGTAAGTAATTAACAAAGCAGAAGCCGCTTTCCCCAGACCAATGGTAATTCTGTCAAACTGGGCATGATCCATCGCCATTTTCGGTACCTGCTCTTTAAAAACTCGATGGGAAAGCATACTTTCTACAATTACCATTGATATACCAGCGATAATTGCTGATACAAAGAAAAATATTGGAATGTATGAGGAGTACCAAAGCGGATGAAGTTTACTCGGCATAAGCAAAAATAAGGAACCTAATGCTGATTGATGTAAAGTTGAAAGAATAACGCCGAAAATGGTAGCGCCAATCGTTAGACTGACAAAAATTTTTCGAAACTTCTTCATATTTAGCCATTCAAATATTGCTGGGCACCATTCCACGAACTGAGTTGTTAGATAAAGCGCCACATGCCAGGCAACCAGAAACAGGATAGAACTCACACCAAGTGATACAACCATTGGATAAGGAAGACGATAGTAACGACCGAGATCGAATAAAAGACCGATCACTGCAAATAGATAGCCCAGAAAACCAGTTAAAATTGCGGGACGAACCAAAGGTCGATATTCCTTCATGCCAAAAAGATGGACGGCTGTACCTATCACAAAACCGCCAGCGGCAAGAGCCACACCAGTCATCATATCAAAACCAATCCAGATGCCCCAGGGATTGTTGTCGGTTAAATTTGTAGATGGTCCAAGACCGTAAATGATACGATATACCATTACTGGAATTCCAATCACCAGGATAATTGCTGCGATATAGTTAAACGGCGTGAGATTACTTTTTAGATAATCACGAAAACTTTTTCCCAAAAAGATATTTTCTCGAATCCAGGATTCACGAGTAATAACTTTTTCCATTATTATTCTCCCTCCTCTGTATTTTGAGATTCAGTATTAGCAAGTTTCTCGCGACGTTTGCTGAAGCTGTAAAATCCCATACAGAGAGCGGGCCAAGTAACTAACACGACTGAAACCATTGATAAAAATCCACGACTATATTGAGGGATTGGGGTTGTTCCAAGGTCTGTCCTGAAACCAACTTCATCAAAGGGCACAGGTGAAATATACAGCCAACTTGTTCCGCCGACTTCATGCTCACCATAAACGTGATTAACATATTTGCCCGAATTATTCCTGATTTTTTCATGGGCCAAGTCCAGCAACTCAGTTCTTTTTCCAAAGGTTAGTGCTTCTACCGGGCATATTTCTACACATCCTGGTACGCCACCTTCTTTACTAATTCTGTCAAAACAGAAAGTACATTTGGTAACTTCAGGAGTAAAGGCATCATCATATTGATAAGCCGGGATGTCGAAAGGACATGCAGCCATACAGTAACGACATCCAATACAGACACTCGGATTATGAACAACTGCTCCCTCAGGTGATTTTGTGAAAGCCTTAACAAAGCAAACAGAAGCACAAGCAGGTTCATCGCAGTGCATGCATTGCTTTTTAACCCAGATAGGCTTTTCAGAATTTCGAGAATTGTCGAATTGATTGACGACTGTAAAAGTATCTGCATGTGTTCTTCTCTTTTGTTCGAAGACCGATCTGTCTTCATATTCCGTAATCGGTTTGTTGGGCAATTTATTCACTTCTTTACATGCCCATTCACATCTACGACATCCAATACATACAGTTAAATCAACCAGTACTCCAAAGCGATCTGGATAGCCGGTAAATTCCTCCTGAGCAAGTGCTTTTGTAGTATTGCCCACAACAGCAGCACTGCCAATACCAGCTAAATGTTTGAGAAAGCCTCTCCGGTCTATTCCCATATCTGATTCTCCTTTATGTTAAAAGGTTCATGATAATTTTCCACCGAAACATTAATCCTGGCTTTTTTTTGTATCTTGTTTCACTTTCTTCTTTTTACTTAAGAAAATCCAGAAGGTGGGGAAGATAACTAGAAACGCTACAGCAATTAAATATTCAGCCCCTTTAGTAATAATAATAAATTCTTGAAGTGTGTGCATATACCCTCCGTTTCAACAATTGTTAACTTTGAAAATATAACCAGGAAAAAATATATGATTATTGTGGTTTATAAGGTAGGATTTTTGAGAATTATTGCTATTCGATAAAATAGCATTCATCCAATCGATTCCTGAGTGATTAATTTTGGTATTATCGATTTAAATACAGTTATTATAAATTTAATACAGACTGTGTAATTTATTCAGGGAAATAATATAATATATATTTTTAAATAAGTCAACGGTTTTTTCAAAATAATGAATTTTTTTTAACTGTTGTGGAATATTTCAACAACAACGTTGAATTATCCCACAAAAGTCACTACCTGAGAATTTAACAACTATTTGTTTTTTTTATAATTATAATTTTGGCACAACAATTGCAGGTATCAAAATAGAAAAGTTAAAAAATTATTAACAAGGAAATAATAAATCATAAAAAATTTAAAAGGAGATATGTCATGTATTACACTGATTTACCCATTTATGCCCAGATTCTTTGGATCTTTTTCGGATTATTAGTTCTCTTGCCATGGGTGGCTATTCCGGCAATTGCTATTTACAAATTCATCCAAGTTATGAGAATGCCTAAAACTCAGATGGCTGCCGCAAATCTGGAATTAGACACCAGCAATTTAGGTTTAACTATGGCTGATGGTGGAGAATCGGTAGAAAATAATAATAAGAAATAATCCGATTTCTCTAACTTTACCAAAATCTAAATTGGATGATTTAAACGGTGTTGTTATGACTTTGAAACATAAAGAAAATGTGGATTTCCCACTGATCCCAAAGAGTGACAAAAAATGTGTGTGGATGGAGTTGGGGATAGTTTCATACAAAATCTGCGACAGAAATTTCCAGTGTGAGACATGTCCCCTGGATCAAGGACTTCGGGGAAAGAATAATATTATGAATCATCCAAAACGAGAAATTCATCGAACCGTTGATTCCAATATTAAAGAACAATCTTCCACCAGGAAGCACGACTCATCGTTGGAACATCTCTTAAAACTTAAACTGGATGAATATTGCTATGTCCATCCAGGGCATTGTTGGATAAAAGTGCTAAAACAAAAGAGGGTGAAAATTGGAATTGATGACATCGTAGCTACAACCTTGGGATCCATTGACAGTGTGATCTTACCTTTGCCAGGGGAAAAGATCGTGAGAGGAGGTTACTGTGGACAAATCATCCAGTTCGAACATATTTTTTCAATAGTGTCGCCTCTCAGTGGTCAGGTTATAGAAATTAATAAAGAATTAGCAGCTTTCCCCAACGAATTGGCTCTTGACCCTCTTAAAAAAGGCTGGATGCTTGTAATCAAACCCGATAATCTTGAACAAGATCTCAAATACTGTCGTTCGGGTGATGCATTATTATCCTGGTACCTCAAGGAATTTAAGTGGCTCGAGTGTAAATTGACTGAAGGATTTCAGCAGAAATATGATAATATTGGAATCACATTAACTGATGGTGGAGAAATTTCTCGTAATTTACGAAATTATCTCCCAAGAGATCGATATCGACGTTTGGTATTAAATCTATTGGGAGTGCCAGACTCTGGTTAAGGGAGTTGGATAAAATAAGCTACAAATTTTAACAATAATTTAAGGAGAAACAATAACATGGCAGCTTTGTTTATGGTATCTATATTTGTTATGTTTTTAGTTACAGACATTATCGTGCGAAAAGTTCAGGCGAGTAGAGCAGTTGCTACTGCTGACATGGCAACTGATACAGAACTCAGAATTCCGTTTGGTATAAAGGTTGAAGACTTAGCGCTACCTGCCGGTCTTTTCTATCATCAGGGTCATACCTGGGCCGGAATCGATGTTTCTGGAAAAATTAAAGTTGGTTTGGATGATTTCGCACAGAAAATTCTCGGCAGAATTGATGGTATTAAATTGCATAAAATCGGCGATACTGTTAGCCAGGGAGAGAATATCTTTGTTGTTGAACAAGATAAAAGAAAAGCTGAGTTTAATTCACCGGTAGATGGAGTAATAAGTTCTGTCAATGAAGAAGTTATTAACAATCCTGCCGTCGTGAAAGAAAATCCCTATGAGAAAGGTTGGATTTATTCAATAAAACCTTCAAATCTTGCCAACAATATTAAATCACTATCAATTGCAGAAGAAGCGATGAACTGGTTAAAAAATGAAGTGCGGCGATTTGAAACATTTATTGCTGAACATTTTGTCCAGGATAAAATGTTAGGAAAAACCCTGGCAGACGGTGGTACAGTCGTCACAGGTGTAATGGAATATATGGACGATTTCTCCTGGTATAAATTGCAAGAAGAATTTTTATCAAAATAAAATTCTGACTTGCTTTTAAATATTTTAATCATTATATTTGAGACCTATTAATGGGGACAGCAAATTTATTGTTGTCCCTTTTTAGCATTTACAACTGACAGATCCTCCAGAAGGTTTAAAACCTTTGGGAAGATTCCTTATGGAAAAAACAACCATAGTCGTATTAATTTTCGAATAAGTATCAAATACATTTTTAATTTGTGGAGGAGAAAAAACTATATGAAAAAAGGATTGCTCATTGACCTCACTCTGTGTATTGGATGTGGAAAATGCGTGGAAGCATGTAAAGTGCAAAACAAATTGCCTGGTAAAGTCGAACCTATCCTTACTGCTCAAACATGGGCTACTCTTGAAACGCATAAAAAAGATAATGAAAAAAAAATGTGGGTTAGAAGATTGTGCATGCATTGTGAACAACCAGCTTGTGCATCTGTCTGTCCGGTAGCTGCGTTTGAGAAAACAGATACAGGAGCAGTGATTTATAAAAGCGAACGATGTATCGGCTGTCGCTACTGCATGGTAGCCTGCCCCTTTTCAGTCCCCAAATACCAATGGGACAAAACCTTCCCCTATGTTCAAAAATGTATCCTTTGCTATGACCTTGTTAAAAATGGTGAACAAACCGCCTGTGCCAAAGCCTGCCCCACTGAGGCAACTTTATTTGGGGAGCGCGAAGATTTACTCAGAATTGCAAAAAATAGAATTCGCAAAAATCCTGATAACTATGTTCCATACGTCTATGGCGAACACGAGGTAGGAGGAACATCGGTTATGTTTCTATCTGATGTTCCATTTGAAGAAATAGGCTTTAGAATGGACCTGACAAAGAAACCCTTACCATCGACTACCTGGGGTGTAATGTCACTCGTTCCAAATATTATTAGTCTTGGTGGATTAGCACTATTTGGCACCTATTGGGTTGTTAACCGTCGGATCAAACTTGCTAAAGAAAAGGTTGAATTAGAAGAAAATGAACCTGAAGAATAATTTTTGAGAGGGAACTGAATGAAAAATATGCGTTTACCAAAACTCACCTTCTGGCGGGGTGTTTTATTAGTTATTTTAGTCCTGGGACTCTACTCTACGTTTCGTCGCTTTGTTTTTGGACTGGGAGATGCCACCAATATGTCCGATACTTTCCCCTGGGGAATCTGGATTGGTTTTGATGTTATTTCAGGTGTCGGTCTCGGCGCTGGTGGATTTGTAATCACTGCTATTGTTTATATTTTTAATTTAGAACGATATCGACCAATTGTAAAACCAGCCATTGTCACCGCATTTTTTGGCTATGCCTTGGTTATCGTGGGATTGCTTTACGACCTCGGTCAGCCGCATCGGATCTGGCATTTACTCATTTATTGGAATCACCATTCGGTACTTTTTGAAGTTGGCTGGTGTGTGATGATTTACACCACTGTTTTAGCTTTGGAGTTTTCTGGCAACTTTTTTGAAAAGATGAGATGGACCAAACTGGTGAAGATTCAACATGCGGCGATTATTCCGCTAGTTATTCTGGGCATAATTTTATCAACTATGCATCAGTCATCATTAGGATCTTTATTTTTAATTTTCCCTGATAAGGTTCATCCTTTATGGTACACACCATTATTGCCTCTTTTCTTTTATATTTCATGTATTGCTGTTGGCTTAGCAATGGTGATATTTGAATCATTTTTTAGCGCTCGAGCTTTCAAGAGACAGTTGGAATTTGATATTCTCGTCCGTCTCAGCAGGATATTAGCTTTTATATTAGCATTTTACTTCTTATTTAAAATAGAAGATTTAATTCGTCATGGCGCTTTTATGAACATGTTCGAGGGAAGCTATGAAAGTTGGCTGTTCCTGGCAGAGATTTTATTAGGGGTATTACTGCCATCAATTCTGCTTTTTATTCCCAAAGTTCGCAACAATCCTACTGGTATGTTTACCGCGGTCTGCTTTGCAGTTTTTGGATTTTTCTTTGGGAGATTGAATGTCACCATTACCAGCATGGAAAGAGTAAATCAAGCCATATATTTTCCTGCCTGGACCGAAGTTATGATTACTGTGTTTTTGGTGGCGATAGGATTTACTGCATTTGCACTGGCAGTAAAATATTTACCGATTTTTCCGAAAGAAAAATCAACTGCGGCTGTGAGTGGGGCATCGAGTAATAAGTAAGTTGTAATTTACGATAAAGATATAAACAAAAAAAGCTGGTGCTGTAAAAATACATAGCTCCAGCTTTATTATTTGATACTTTCTCATTCAATCTTCTAAAATAATTATAAATGAGTACCTATATTCCTTTCTGAATAACCGTCGTACACTCCCGACAAAACAAAACACTTTTCTCGTCAATATCTTCCACATAAGTAGAACTGGTCATTACACAACCAGGATTATGGCAATGGTACAAATTAAAGGTGTGTCCCAATTCATGAGTTGCTTCTTTCAACAATCGCTCCATAAGTATATGATGATCTGATTGTTCGCCATAGAACTCGTTTCTTAAACGGTATGTGGAAACAATGGCACCGAGTCCCTCTAATTGAGCTTCACCAAAAACATAAGTCAAAATCGGTATAAACAGATCAAAACTACAAACACCCAGAATCTTTCCAGCATCATCAGGCGGATTATCAATTAATTGAGCAAGTAAATATGATGAGTTGTACTGATTCCTTAAGGGATCAAATGCAAGTTTAGTATTAATTGGTTTATTTTTAACCTCGGCTGGCTTATGAAAGGCATTAGAAAGATATAGACATAATGCATCCATTAGGGATGAGTCATAAAACTCAATGGGTACGACATAAATACGTTTAGCTATCACACCTATTTGCTCAGGTTATATTTTTTGATTTTGTTATATAGGGTTGTGCGATCAATCTTGAGGATTTCTGCAGCTTGAGTAACATGCCAGCTCGTTCGATTAAGGATTCGCTCAATATGAGCTTTTTCTACCTCTTCCAGGTTATCACCGTTTTGTGGCTTACTACGAAATCGAAAAGGAAAAGAAAGATCACCTGGAGTAATATTATCCCCATCACATACCACAATGGCTCGCTCAATAACATTTCGCAGCTCTCGGATATTACCTGGCCATTCGTAATTCATAAACATTTCCATTGCTTTAGGTGAGATGTCTTTAATCGCTTTGGTCATCGATTGGGTGTATTTATTAAAAAAATATCGGGCAAGGAGTGGAATATCCTCTTTTCTCTCACGCAATGGTGGCATGTCAATAGTAACTACATTTAGTCGAAAATATAAATCCTCACGAAAATGACCGTCATTGACTGCCTGCTCCAGATCTCGATTGGTCGCACTAATGACACGGAAATCAACCTCAATTGGTTTCTCACCTCCCAGTCGGGTGAAATGTTTCGTGTCCAATACCCTGAGAAGATCCATCTGCATTTTCATGCTAATATTACCGATTTCATCGAAAAATATCGTGCCGTTATTGGCACGTTCTAATTTCCCGATACGCAGACGATCGGCACCTGTAAAAGATCCTTTCTCATGACCAAACAGTTCACTTTCAAGAAGTGTTTCTGTGAAAGCACCGCAATTTATAGATATAATTGGGGCATAGCGACGTAGGCTATTGCTATGGATTGCCCGCGCAATTAATTCTTTACCAGTTCCGCTTTCACCACGAATCATTACCGTGGAATCTGTTTTTGCTACTGATGCCACCATTTTCAAGACCTGACGAAGTTGGGGAGAAGTCCCCACTATATCATCGGGACTGGTTAAATCCTCAACTCTTTGTCGAAGTTGAATATTTTCCTTTGCCAAGCGACGTTTCTCTATGGCATTACGAATCAAATGAGTGAGATTATCAGGATCAATGGGTTTCGAGACATATTCAAAAGCACCATCTTTTATTGCTTGAACCGCCGTATCCACCGATGCATAAGCCGTGATGATGATGACAATTATGTTTTTATCTATACTTTGAATCTGACGATTAAACTCAATTCCATCCATGCCTGGCATTTTTATATCTAACAGGATGATATCCCAGGTTTTTTCTTTAAATTTTTGAAGAGCCGCATTAGCATTTTCTGCTGTATCTACATTAAAGCCATCCGATTTGAACCATTTATACAGAGAGTCACGAACAGAAAATTCATCATCGACAATTAAAATATTAGTATCACGATTGTTCATTACAAACTCCTGGATCATTTGGGTCTAAGATTTTAAGGTTTACTTATAAATTTGACGTAATTCATCAACGGTTTTAGCCGTCTTTATTGCTCGACGAATCGCATGTAACATATCAATGTCTTCAATCTTACTAATTTCTGACATCTCTTTCAAGCCTTCCTCTCCAAAACTGAATTCCAGATCCGTTTCGACAGCATCTAAAACACCCTGTCGGATTCCCAGCGGAATTTCTTGCTTTTTACCTTCCTCAATCAATTGTTGTGCAATAGTTGACAGAGTTACACCTCCTTCAGGAAAAGACGTTGTCACGACTTCCTGTAAATCTTGTTTATTTAATTTATCGGTAGATCAATTGAAAAAGTCGTGCCCTTATTCGCTTCCGATTGTACATCAATTGATCCGCCATGTCGCTCAACAATTCCATAAACCACTGCTAAGCCTAATCCAGTACTTTTTTCCGAATCTTTGGTCGAATAAAAAGGCTCGAATATATGCGGTAAAACATCAGGTGGAATTCCAACACCATTATCAGAAATCTCCAGACGAAACATTTCTTTTGAATCGACCGAATATAATCCTATCCTCAACTCAGCTCCTTCTTTGGGCGATGCCTCGATAGCATTAATCAGCAAAGCAATCATCATTTGTTGTATCGCAGCAGGATCACAAGATATGGTAGTGTCGTCATTCGTAATATCTCTAATTAATTGCATATCTTTCATTTTGATAGTATGCCGAACAAGCTCAATGCTCTTATTTAGTATTGATCTTAAATCATGGTTTGATCTTTCACCAAATGACCTTTTGGAGAATAAAAGCAAATTTTTAACAATGTCGCCACATCGTTTCGATTCATCGCGGATTACTTTTAGATTATCTATCGAATCTGAAATTAATCTCTGATCGGGATTATTGTGGAGGTTTTTTATTGATAGTTTAGCATAAGTCAAAATTCCTGACAATGGATTATTAATTTCATGAGCCACCACTGCGGCAAGTTTTCCCATTGAAGCCATTTTTTCAGCCAGTATAAGCTGGTTTTGTGTCTGCTCCAACTCTTTTGTTTTTTCTTTTACTTTATCCTCTAAAGTATTAGACCACTCCTGAAGTTCATGTTGTGTTTGTTTTAATTTTTTTGTCATTTTATTAAATGATCTCGCCAGATCACCCATTTCATCAGCCGAGTTAATGTCAATTATATAATCCAGGTTTAAGACTGCTACCTGGTGTGTTCCAAAAATTAGTTTCGATATTGGCTTTTGAATTTGATTCCTGATGACCCTGCCAAAAGCTATAGTTGCCATAATAACTAATATCCCGGAAAAAATAAGGGTCTTGGTACGTGTTTCCGCCGCATTTTTATCTAATTCTGATAAAGACATCTTAATGTCAAGAAGTCCAAGAAGTTTCTCATCATTGCTATGAACATGGCAAGCCGCATTATAACAATCAGGTTCATTTTCAATGGGATTAATTAATCCTAATATCCGTTCATCACTTTCCGACCGACGTTCTCGAAATCGATTTTCTTTGGGTATAGCGCCTTTTGTCTGGTCGCTTGCATGACAAAAAATGCATTGCTCAGCGTTTATATCAATTGTCTTATAAAGTTCATCAGGGGCGTTAGTAAACTCAATACGCCCCTTTTTATTATAGATTCGAATACCTTTGATATAATGCTCTTGTCCAATGTTGGAAATAATAGTGGCAAGATCTTCACGCTGATTCTTCAACATACTTGTGCGTGTAGATCGTTTGATTAAATTGCTGGCTTGTATCGCTTGATCTCGAATGTTGCTTTCAATCTGTTTGGCATAAAAATTTGTGTTGATATAAATGATGATTGAAAAAACGAGAATGAGAAGAACTGAAAGAAGAATGAATAATTTTAAACTTATGCCCCGGAATGATTCTAACAATCGTTTCATATTACTTTCGAAAATATTTATTAACTATTTTTGAGAAAAATATAATATATATTTTTTAATAAGTCAATGCTTTTTTTTAATAGTTAAAAAATAAAATGCGATCCCTGTTATCTTACAAGAACTCTTAAGCCATTTTTTTGACTTAAATTATCCCTTGTTCTAATCAGAAAAATACCAGGATCGCATTATATCGTGAAAATAGGTTTGCTGGTTTAATAAAATAGGCAGCTTTTCAAAATCGAGCAAATTTAAGGCAGTGAATTTGTCTTGTGACAGCCGTAACAGGAAACGCCGCTGGTTCCGCCTCTCAAGTCAGTACCGTGACATTTTTTACAATTTCCGATATTGTCCATATTTTCGAGATACGCCGCATGGGAACCGGCATTTCCTATCAGGTTCCATTCGTCAGGGTGCGGAAAAGTTGAATGGCAATCATTGCAGCTAACGCCAGATTTCCCACCTTTGAAATCTATGCCGTGACAACTTTTGCAGGTTTCATAACCTGCCACCAGTACCTTTCCCCCGTGAAAATCAGCCGATTGCACCGTATTCCACTTCTCTGGATGAGAAACACTGGGAAGTGGATTTTTATCTTCAGAACAATAACTGATCAAGACTGCGATCAATGAAATAGGTATGAATATTTTGAATGAGCTTTTCATTGTATTCCCTCGAATAAGCTTTTAGAA
>CBFDBN010000015.1:0-22939 GCA_965603055.1 uncultured bacterium
CTCCGATCTTGTCCTAACCCCAAAAAAATGAAACAGCTTCTCATAATATTGTAAATATAAACTGTCAAAAGCATCTGAATCAGATGCCTTTATTCTAATCACAAGCTCTTCATTGGGTGTTTGTCGATTCTTGTTAATGGAGTGTTAAAATTTTATGAAATAATTAATTAGATATTTTAATCTTCAATGAAAAAAAAATGTTCCGTTAAATATTTTAAAAGGAAAGATGTCATTTCGAGCGGAGCGAGAAATCCGTTTAATCAACTGATATTATAAAATATACAGATTTCTCACTCCACTTCGTTCCGTTCGAAATGACACTGAAATCCTAAGAGCTTAACCACAGAAACAAACCGTTATCGTAGCTTATATAGTTAAATATACGAGTTCATTTTTACCCTACTAAATATATATGTGTAATAAAAAAAAAATTACATAAATAATGTAAAAACTTTTTTTTATATTAGATTAATATGAAAAAACACAGTCAGCATCATAATAAATTCACTTTGTAAATCTAAAAAAGTATATTAAAAAGTCAACATTTTTTTCTTGCTATTTTCTATTTTAAATCTTATTTTTAATAGAAATTCAAAATTTATTCTCTATTCAAGGATGTTTAAACAAAATTTTCATCAGATGAAAAATCCAAGTTGAATCTTGATAATCCAAGTCTCGATTGACAAAGTCGAAACGAATTTACATAGAATCAAAATAATTTTATATGAAATCCAAATAAAAAAGTATTCCATCCAAATTAATAGATAGAATAATTTATGGTATTTAGAATCAGCTAGTTAGGATGATTTGTTTAAACGCCCTTTATTCTAAAAACATAAAAACTTGGTAACAATGTCACGTCAAAATCAACAATCTCTTTTAGAAGAATATCGTGGCTGTATTGAAAAGGTTAACCATGTTGATCGAATGATTTGGCAAACAGCCGCTGTGATTTTTCCGATAACATTAGCCGGTATCGCATACTTCGGATTGTCTTCAACACATAATATCAATCAATTCATAGTTGTTTTAGTATTAGGAATAGGTTCAATCACACTTCTATTAGCATGGTACTTTCTTTCTCGCACATGGTATTTTTATCAGTCAATCGCTTTTTATCGCCTTCATGAGATTGAAGAAGAATTAGCAATATTTCATTACCGCTATTCAATTTTTCTTCGACTTTCGGGCAATGAACGAAAAAGCTTGATCAAAAACCTTGATGATAATGAAAAAGAAAAGTATCAAAAACTTGAAAGTAGAATAGAAGATATTCCTCGCATCGGGTTACGTAAGGCAATGACTTTAGTGAGTTTAATTTTTTCTTTCGGTTGGCTTATAATAATAATTCGTGAAGTCTTTCTTACTTTTTGATATGTTTATGAATGCCAACTTAAGCCAAAACTTAAAAAATAGACAACAAATGCCCACTAATCACCCAAAATTCCAGCCAATCATCGGGCTGGAAGTCCATGCTCAGCTACTAACTCAATCAAAAATATTTTGCAGTTGCAGTACCACATTTGGAGCAGAAGAAAATACCCAGGTCTGCCCGATATGCCTGGGGATGCCCGGGGTATTACCAGTACTTAATCGAAAAGCGGTGGAGTTTGCCATAAAAATGGGATTGGCAACACATTGCCAGATTTCTGCTCATTCGGTATTCGCCCGCAAGAACTATTTTTATCCTGACTTGCCCAAGGGATACCAAATATCTCAATACGATGCGCCGCTATTTCATGACGGCTACCTCGAAATTGAGCTTGATGATCGGATGAAGAAAATTGGGATTAGTCGAATCCACCTGGAAGAGGATGCTGGAAAATCTATTCATACAGAGGCGTGGGTAAATGAGAATGAAACGTTGGTTGATTTAAACCGCTGTGGGATACCGCTGATCGAGATTGTCAGCAAACCGGATATTCGATCGCCACAGGAAGCCTATCTTTATCTTTCTGCATTAAGACAAATGCTGTTGTATTTAGAGATTTGTGATGGGAACATGGAACAGGGCAGCTTGCGCTGTGACGCAAATATCTCCGTTCGTCCAGTGGGCAGCAAAAAACTTGGCGTGAAAACCGAGGTGAAGAACATGAATTCCTTTCACGGCGTGGAAAAAGCCCTGACTTACGAAATTGATCGACAGATTCGGATTATTGAAAACGGTGGTAAGGTGCGGCAGGAAACCCTGCTCTGGGATGCCAATAAAAATATTACCAGCTTGATGCGAACCAAAGAGGAGTCTCACGATTATCGCTATTTCCCCGAGCCTGATCTGGTTCCACTAAATATTGAACAATCCAGGATCGATGAAGTCATTGCCCAATTGCCCGAGCTTCCTTTGCAAAAAAGAAATCGATTTATTTCCCAATACAAGCTCCCGGTTTACGATGCCAATTTTTTGACCGAAAGCAACAGAATCGCTGATTATTACGAGCAGGTAGTTGAGCTTGTACCTGATCCCAAATTAGTGAGTAATTGGGTGATGAGCGAAATATTACATATTATGAAAGAACGACAAAATTTGGACGAACTACCAATCTCTGGCACAGCGCTTGCTGAATTGCTCAATTTAATTGTCGAAGGAACGACCAGTGAAAAGATCGCTAAGGATATTTTAAAAGAGATGGTCTTTTCTGGAAAATCAGCTAATTTGATTGTTAAGGAGAAAAATCTATCCCAAATTTCAGATCCTGATTTGCTATCAAGAATTATCTCCGAAGTAATCGATAAAAATCCAGGGGAAGTTGCTAAATATCAAACGGGTAGGACGAAATTGTTCGGTTATTTTGTTGGACAGGTTATGCAAAAAACGCAGGGCAAAGCCAATCCACATTTGGTGAATAAATTGCTTCATAAAAAATTATCTTCCTCTTAATTTTATTTCTGTCCAGAAAAATCTTGACTTTTATGACTTTTTCGATTAAATTAAAAATCATTTTTTTTCGACTATAAATTAAACTGGGAATTCAATCAACTGAATTCAGTTTTTGTAAAACAATTTAATATTTTTAAATCATAGCTTGACAAGCAGGGAGCCTAAAAGAGGCGGTGGATCATAATCGTTGATTATATTATTATGGAGAAAGTAATGAGAGCTAAAGAAATCAAAAAATTGATAGAGCTTGTCGAACAGAGCACTATTAATGAGCTGGAGGTTAGCCGATGGGGGAAGAAAGTGCGTATCTTGAAATCTGCTAATCTCGCTACTAAAACTATAGCTAACCCCGATACAGTTGCCATTTCCAGCCCATCGCCAGCCCAAATCGCTCAGGAAATTATTTCGCCACAAGCAGCCACTGCGATCATTCAACCGGAACAGCAGCGGTCCGAGGCAGCAACAGCTTCCGATAAAACCGTTGAAGTCAGATCACCGATGGTTGGGACGTTTTATCACGCGCCAGCCCCTGAAGCTGATCCTTATGTACAGGTTGGAGATATTGTTGCCACCAACCAGGTGCTTTGTATTATTGAAGCCATGAAATTAATGAACGAGATTGAATCTGAGTGGCGGGGGAGAATCGTAGAAATTTTAGTTGAGAATAGCCAGCCGGTTGAATATAACCAGGTTATGTTCAGAATCGAGAAATTATAATTTTAAGCGGAGTAAATAGGATTGTTCAAGAAAATTCTCATAGCCAATCGCGGGGAAATTGCGCTGCGAATTATCCGGGCTTGTAAAGAACTTGGAATCGCGACGGTCGCTGTTTATTCTGAAGCAGACGCCCTATCGTTGCACGTTCGTTTTGCCGATGAGTATGTTTGCATTGGACCGGGACCGAGTTCAGCAAGTTACTTAAATATCCCCCAAATTATTAGTGCGGCTGAGGTGACCAATGCAGATGCGATTCATCCCGGGTATGGATTCTTAGCTGAAAATGCCAGGTTTGCTGAAATCTGTGAGTCGTCGGGTATCCATTTTATCGGTCCTTCCTCTGAGATGATCGCCAATATGGGGGATAAGGCTTTTGCAAAGGCAAAGATGAAAAAAGCTGGTGTTCGGACCATACCCGGCAGTGATGGCGTAATTAATGATTTAAAAACAGCCGAAACAATTGCAGAACAGATTGGTTATCCAGTTATTCTTAAAGCGACTGCTGGCGGCGGCGGCAAAGGTATGCGGGTTGTGAGCGAAAAAAACGAATTGGAAAAAGCTTTTATCACCGCCAGAACGGAAGCCAATGCTGCATTCAGCAATCCTGATCTATATATGGAAAAATTTTTTGAACGTCCTCGTCATATTGAAGTTCAAATATTAGGCGATCAACATGGCAATATCGTTGCATTGGGAGAGCGAGAATGTTCCATTCAGCGGAAACATCAAAAATTAATTGAAGAATCTCCTTCTCCTGCTGTGACTGATAAAATCCGGAAGCGACTGGTGGATACTGCACTAAAAGGCGCCAAAGAAGTTAGCTATCAAAGCGCTGGTACGATTGAATTTTTATTGGATGAGGATGGAAAATTTTATTTTATGGAGATGAATACCCGCATCCAGGTCGAGCACCCGGTCACCGAAGTTGTATTTGGTTTGGACCTGTTAAAGCACCAGATTTTGCTTGCTGCCGGTCAAAAACTCAATTCAGTTATCCGGGGATATAAGCTGCGGGGGAATGCCATTGAATGTCGGATTAATGCTGAAGACCCGGGTAAAAATTTTCGTCCCTGCCCGGGAAAAATTGAAAGCTTTCACGTTCCCGGCGGACCGGGTGTGAGAGTGGATACCCATGCTTATTCCCAGTACCTCATTCCACAATTTTATGATTCATTGATTGCCAAAGTTATCACCTGGGGGAAAGACCGGGACGAGGCACTGGGCAGAATGAGACGCGCCCTTGATGAATTTATTATTGAAGGCATTGCCACCACAATCCCGTTTCATCAAAAAGTAATGATGGAAAAGGATTTTAAAGACGGAAACTTTGATACAAAATACATTGAACGTATATTAAATCACTCATAAATTAATCAATTAAAGAGGGAGAACAGAATAATGGAAATACCAAAGGAATTACTTTACACAGAAGAACACGAATGGATTTTGGTCGATGATACCAACAACACGGCTACAATTGGAATTACGGATTATGCCCAGGGTGAGCTGGGGGACATCGTCTTTGTTGAATTACCAGCCGTAGACGACGAGGTGAAACAAATGGAGCCTTTTGGTACGATTGAAGCCGTAAAAGCGGTTTCGGATCTGTTTTCACCATTGTCGGGTGTGATTGTAGAAGTAAACACAATTCTGCAAGATCAACCGGAATTAATCAATCAAGATCCTTACGATAAGGGATGGATGATCAAGGTTGAGATTTCTGATCCTTCTGAACTGAAATCGTTAATGAGTCCAGACGATTATAAAAAACATATCAGTTAACAACTAAAATAAGTTATTATCATAATTACAATTTGATTTTGGAGTTCATTGATGCCGTTTATTCCGAATACTGATGCTGATCGAAAACAAATGCTGGAACGGATCGGTGTTAAGAATTTTGAGGAATTACTCTCTAATATCCCTGGTGAATTAAGATTTAAACAGGATTCTAAACTTCCGGATCCCTTATCAGAAATGGAAATCGCTCGGGAAATTCACCGTAAAACACGTTGCGACCAGGGCGTCTCGGAAGCGATTAATTTTCTGGGCGGTGGCGCTTACGATCACTTTATTCCCGCAGCCATTGGACATATTATCTTAAGATCTGAATTTTATACCGCTTACACCCCTTATCAGCCTGAAGTCAGCCAGGGCACATTGCAGGCGATATATGAATACCAATCCATGATCGCTGAATTGATGAATATGGAGGTCGCCAATGCCTCCATGTATGACGGCGGCTCAGCCCTTGCTGAAGCTGCGCTGATGGCTGTTGCGGGAACATCGCGAAATAAAATTCTTGTCTCAACATCGGTTCACCCCCATTATCGACAAATCATTCGAACCTATTGTCATGGTCAAAAAATTGAAATTAAACTTGTTGAGTTGGACGATGGCATAACCAATTTTTCAGATTTAACATCAAAGATCGATGATGATACTGCTGCGGTAATCATTCAACATCCGAATTTTTTGGGTAATCTCGAACAAGTGTTTGAAATTAGCAAGCTTACCCATGACAGCGGGGCATTATTGATTAGTTCCAACGATCCAATTTCATTGGGAATTCTGGAACCACCGGGGAATTATGACGTGGATATTGCCACTGGCGAAGGGCAATGCCTGGGGAATAGCCTGAATTTTGGGGGACCATATTTAGGAATCATGGCATCGAAATTTAAATTGATCCGGAGAATGCCGGGGAGGATAACCGGGGCAACTGTGGACAGCCAGGGACGGAAAGGTTTTGTGTTGACATTTCAAACACGGGAACAACACATTCGGCGAGAAAAAGCAACCTCAAATATTTGTACCAACCAGGCACTCAATGCTTTAGCTGCCACTGTTTACCTGGCATTAATGGGAAGACAGGGGATGCAGGACGTTTCGAAGCTCTGTCTTCAAAATAGTCATTACCTTGCCGATCAAATTCAAAAACTTGATGGTTTTGAATTAGCGTTCTCTTCCCCGTTTTTTAAAGAATTTGTCATCACCACCCCGGTGCCCCCGGCTGAAATCGTTGATAAGTTGATGTTACAGAATATTTATGCCGGGATCGATCTTTCACAATTTGACTTTGGAATTAAAAACGGTCTCCTAATTGCAGTAACCGAAAAAAGAACCCGGGAGGAGATGGATATCCTCGTTGAAGCGTTGAGAAGGTGAGATTAAGAACATGGCTTCGCGTATTGATTAATGAAAACGATACTTGATGCTGGATGTTTCAAAATCAAACATCGAGAATCGAGAATCCAGTATCATTTTTTTTTGAACTTTGAAATTCCGATACAGCCCAATATTCAATCTCACCCCCTGAAAATGTTTAAAAAATAAAATACCTCCATCGGGAAAAGCAAGGAACTTTTGCTAATAGTCGTAGTTGTATAATACGAATATAAAATTAAGGCTAATAATTATTGTGTTGATGAAAAAATCGAGGAGGTTATCTATCAGGAAAAGTTCGTTAAAGGTTAGATGAGAGATATGAGTAATGAAATGGAATAAGTAATTTTAGTTTAAGTATAATGTCATAAAAAAAGGTTTGGTTACCGATTTTGTCCAGAAGGAATGGATAAATTTGGCAAGCTTAACTAAAAGACATTAAGTTTGAATAATGGAAATAAATATCTCACAGCCTTTTTCCGAATTTTTCCTAATAGTGGGTCAAATTCCGAATGGCTGAGGTGAACCTTTGTAATTTATGAAAGGGCTGACCTTTTTCATTCGGTTTTTTTGTTTTTACAAATTGAAAAATAGTGGAGGATCGATCTCATGAAAAAGTATATTGTCATTGTATCATTATTGCTCACCCTGGTGTTTGTTGCGCAGCAGGCTTTTGCAGTGAGTGAAGCGACTGTATTATTCCTGATGATTACCCCCGGTGCCAGGCAGGCAGCCATGGGAGAAGCATTTGTTGCTGTCGCCAATGATGCATCTGCTGTTTTCTGGAACCCAGCTGGATTAGCTTACCAGCAGGGAAAAGAAGCAACTTTTATGCACGTCAACTGGCTGCCGGGATTAACTGATGATCTTTTTTATGAATTCCTTTCTTTCAGAACCAGTATTGAAGGAGTTGGAACAATCGGTGTTAATGTCGTCTATCTCAATCTGGGCGAGCAACAGCGGACGAGTGTAACCGGAAGAGATTTAGGTACTTTTAACAGTAGCGAGTACGCCATAACAGCCAGCTATGGGACAACGGTGACGGATAATCTTGCAATGGGCGTTGCGTTGCGATTTATTTATAGTAATCTATCCCCGGTTGGCGCCGGGACTGAACGCGGCACCGGTCAGGCGAGCGGTTTTTCATTTGACCTCGGTCTGCTTTATACTTTCCCTTTTCTTAATAATAAACTCAACTGGGGAATGAATATTTCCAATATGGGGCCAAAAATCGCCTACATCGATGAAGCCCAGGCAGATCCACTACCAACCAATTTACGGATGGGTATTGCTTATAAATTAGTCGATCAAAAATATAATAAAGTGACCATCACGGCTGACATCAATAAGCTGCTGGTCACGCCACATACCAGTGGAAAAGCTGATCCGTTTCATAAGGCGTTAATTACATCATGGTATGATGATCCTTTGCAGGCAGAATTGGATAAAATCACGCGTGGAATCGGAATTGAATATTGGTATAGCGATTTATTTGCATTGCGAGCCGGCTACTATCATGATAAAGAAGGAAATGTGAAATACCCGACGTTTGGTGCCGGAATCAGGTACGCTTCGTATGGCTTTGATTTTGGATATGCTGCTGCAAGAGAAGGACATCCTTTATCAGGTACGATGAGATTTTCTTTAAGCGCTGGCTTTTAATTATTTATTATAAAATAGGCAAAATAATTATCTGGCAAAATAATTTAAAAATCATTTTGCCAACAAATTATCTTGCCATTTTGAAATTCTGATACAAAAATATTAACATTCATGTTTAGATTAAATTTCAATGATGGCTTTGAGACGAATTCTACGGATATCTATCGCTGGTATTATAATTTTAATTTTCAGTAAAGGGTTTGCAAAACAAACAGCAAAGGCGCCTGCCTTCTATAAAAGCAACCCATCTACCCGGTATGTGACATTTGATGGATCTTCTCCCGGATTGTTAAAACCACTGAATAGTTCTTCTTTAAAAGCATCAATACCAGAGACCTTAAAAGTAATGGCGATCCGTGTCCAGTTTCAAAAGGATAATGATCGCAATACGACTGGCGATGGCTGGTTCGATTTCTCGGTCGGTGATTCGATGATCAATCCGCCGCCGCATAACCAGCAATACTTTGCCAAACAACTTCGCGCCTTGAGAGACTATTACCAGAAGGTGTCGAAAGGGAAGCTGTTTTTAAAGGTAGAAGATGAAAATGGTATCGGATTTGTCTATCCTTTAAAATCAGACAGTGTGTGGACACTGCCTCACCAGATGGGATATTACAATCCCGGGAATGACGAAGATGAAGACGAACAATTGCTGGATCAACGCCTGGCAGAGCTATTCCGGGATGCTATTATAGTAGCAGATGCCAATATTAGCAGTATCGATTTTTCCGAATTTGATATATTCATTATTTTTCATGCTGGTGTAGGCTGGGAATTTACACAAGATTTCGATACGACTCCCAGCGATATTCCATCTGTTTTCCTCAATTTTAATGATCTAAAAAATACCATTGGCGATAATTCTCCTGATTTTAAAGGAATCCCGGTAAATAATGGCACTTTTTTTATTGATGAAGGAATAATTTTGCCGGAAACTGAAAATCAAGGTGGCTATAAGATTTTCGGTCTGCTGGGAACCGCGGCATTGATGATGGGGCACCAGTTAGGACTGCCCAACCTGTTCGATACCGATACCGGGCATCCCGGCATCGGTCGCTTCGGCTTGATGGACCAGGGCTCTGGCAATTTCTTCGGCTCGATACCAGCCCAGCCCTGTGCCTGGAGTAAAATTTTTCTTGGCTGGGAACAAGCGATAGAAATATCATCAGGCAATAATTTACCTGTTGCTGCTGCCCTGGCTCACAATCCCCATAAAATCTATAAAATTCCAATCAATGCAAAAGAATACTTCTTGCTTGAAAATCGCCAGCAAAAGGTTTTTGAAACCCGCGATATTGGCATTGGCTATGATGAAAACGGTACCCGGGTCGAATTTTATTACAATGATGATGGCTCACCAATTATTAATCCCCTGGTTGGGACGGATGTTATTGTTTCGATTAACGAGTATGATTTTGATTTGCCCGGCTCTGGCATTTTGATCTGGCATATCGATGAAGATGTAATCGAACAAAAATATTCTGAAAATCGGGTCAATTCCGATATGAACCATCGCGGCGTCGACCTGGTTGAAGCGGATGGCTCACAGGATATGGGTTATTATTATAATTATTTCGGATTTGCTGGCTTCCATGCTGGTTATGCCGAGGATATGTGGTGGGATGAGAACCCGGCACACCTGTTTGTTAATTCAACAGAAAAAGTCATGTTTACCCCGTTTACAAAACCCGGCACGCATTCGTATTCCAGAGCCAATACCGGGATTTATATTACTGATTTCAACGGTATTGATTCGGTTATGTCTTTTACACTTGAAATTAAAGGCTATCAAACTGGATTTCCAGCTTACCTGGGTGAAAATTCTGGAAACAGTGCTATTGTAACAGGTGATTTAAATGGTGATGGTCAAAATGAAATCATCGCAGCAGCCGGGGAGGGAAAAATTGTTGTCTGGAAATCAGATGGTGAAAAATTTATCGAGAATGATGATTTCACCTATCGCATAAATATAAATGGGGATACAACGAAGTTGCCATTAGCTGTATTCGCCCAGATCAATGACGGGCAATTACCCTTTTCGACTTCATTAGCAGACCTGGATCATGATGGTGATATGGAAGTTATTGTTGGCTCATCGAATGGCAAGTTGTTCGCCTGGCAGGGAACGGATCTGGATGGCAATGGCAGGGCTGATCTTTATTTTGCATTCGATTGCGGCGCAGCGATCACCACTGTCCCGGTCATTGGCAACTGGAATTCAACAATCCCAGGAAATAAGATCGCCGTGGGTAATGAAAACGGCGACATTTACCTGGTATCTGAAAATGGAGATATAATCTGGAATAAATCAGTTTCCAACAATCTAATAAAGGGGCTGGCTGGTTTTATCGAAGACAGTAATGTCGGGCTAATTGCAGTTGATGATCAAAGTACTGTTTTTTTCCTTAATGAAACTGGTGATATCAACTGGCAGAAATCGCTGGCTGGATATGGTTCTTTGAATTATCCCATCATCACTGATGTAAATCGAGATAGTAGGCTGGAAATTGTAGTATCTTCTGACGAGGGCAATTTAATCATTTTAGATAATGGCGGAAATTTATTACCCTCTTTCAATATCGTTTCCGTCGGAAGTCCACTTTCAAATCCAACCCTGGCTGATATCGATGCTGATGGTTATTTAGATATTGTGTTAACCGGTGGCGGAAAAATATTTGCCTTTCATTATAATGGCGTGCCATTGACTGATTTTCCGATTACGATTGATCGTCATTTTGATAGTGAGAGCTATCCTGATCCCATCCTGGCAGATTTGGACGGTGATGGAAAAATTGAGATTATTGTTGGCTCACTGAACAATCAGGTGGCTGCATTTAACTATCAAGGTCGGAAAATAGCAGGATTTCCGCTTTCGGTCTCACAGCCGATCATTTCAGTTCCGGCGATCACGAATTTAGGTGATGATAATAAATTTGCATTGATTGCCCGATCCGGGGATGATTTCTGTTATGTGTGGCAGTTGGATTATGAATTCAACAGCGACCAGGTATACTGGGGACAATTTCTGAAAGATGCCGAACATTCGGGTCTATTCCTGGCACAAACTTCAGAACCCACCAGGACTGGTGACCTGATGCCAGAAAAAATGGTTTACAACTATCCCAATCCAACCGCAGGAAATTCGACCACAATTCGATATTTTTTACGGGATGCCGCTGAGGTATCGATAAGAATTTATGATATGGCTGGGGAATTAGTTGAAAAACTTATTGGTCCTGGTTTAGCTGAAATTGAGAATGAAACGGTCTGGGATATTACCAATGTGCAGAGTGGTGTCTATTTGGCGCGGGTGAGTGCAATGGGAGATAATGAAACAAATACAGCAATTATTAAAATAGCTGTATTAAAATAGCTGCTAAAAAATTACACTTTTGCATAAAGGGCGAAAATTTTTTAAGTCTCGGAAATGGAATCCTCCTTAGATCATTACTATTAAATGATCTGCTGAAGGACTTTTTCAGAAAAACAAATAATAATTTCAATTCCATGTCTGTTTCAGTTCTGTGGCCAAGATTTTTTTTGAGGAAAAAATTTTGGTAAAGCTTAAAATAAGATATTCTATTCCTGCTATTAACGGGAACAGTTTTAAAAATATAAATTAGGATCCTTACTCATGAAAATTACCGGCATCATTTGGTTAGATGATGTTGTCGAGAAAATTGAATCAAAGCACCACGTCTCGGACAAAGAGGTTGAGGAAGCTCTTTTTAACAAGCCAAAAATAAAAAAGATGGAAAGTGGATACTTCCGTGGTGAACACGTTTATAGAGCATTGGGACAATCATATTCAGGAAGATATTTAACTGTATTTTTTATTCATAAACTCACTGGAGAAGCTTTAATTTTAAGTGCTCGTGATATGGACGAGCGGGAGCACAAAAGCTATGTCAGGAAATAATCAACGTGATCCATTACCAGAAGATTTTAAATCACTCGAAGATTTCTGGGAATTCTGGGATACTCATAGCACTGCTGATTACGAAGATTTAATGGAAGATGTAGATGTAGATGTACAAATAGATATCAGCAAGCGTAAAAGGTATTATCCAGTGGCAAAGGATTTAATCATCCAATTGAAAACTCAGGCACGTCAGCAAGGTGTATCAACGGAGACACTGATTAACCTTTGGCTCAAAGAAAAGATGATAGAAACAATAAAAAGCAAAAAAGAAGTTGCTTGAGTTTATGACAACTTGTAAAAATGTTGGAAACTAAAAATTATTCTTTAGTATAGGTGATTTGAGGTGAAAAGGGTAACTTACATCATAGCACTATTGCTGATTATTTTGGTGTGGGGAATAAATTTATCGGCACAAATGGTTGAATATAACCATCCTGAATTGAATTGGCTGACCATTGAGACAGATCATTTTCAGGTGCATTATCATAAAGGTGTGGAACGAACAGCCGCATTGGTCGCCAAAATTGTAGAAGAAATCTATTGGCCCATCACATCGCTCTATTTGTACGAACCGGATGGCAAAATACATTTCATTATTCGGGATCATGACGATTTTTCCAATGGCATCACTTATTATTATGATAATAAAATTGAAATCTGGGCGTCGCCAATGGATTTTGTGCTGCGGGGAAATCATAACTGGCTGCGCAATGTGGTGACGCATGAGTTTACGCACATGATTTCTTTAGGTGCAGCCAGAAAAATAACACGAAAAATCCCGGCACTTTATTTCCAATATATGGGCTACGAGCCTGAAAAGAATCCTTATGTTCTCTATGGCTTCCCCAATCGTATTGTATCCTATCCATTAGCCATGACAACTATTCCCAATTGGCTGGCAGAAGGTGTGGCGCAATACCAACTGGCAAAACTGAATTACGACAACTGGGATACACATCGCGACATGATTCTTCGGACGGCTGTTTTAGAAGACGAGTTACTGAATCATCGAGAAATGGGCGTATTTGGAAAAAATAGTCTCAATAACGAAAAGGTATACAATCACGGCTTTGCCCTGGTAAAGTATATTGCCGATACCTACGGAGTCGAAGCTTTAAGACGCATATTTCGAGAAATGCGAAGCCCATTGCATTTTACGGTCAATGGCGCTTTGAAAAAAGTCCTGGGAAAAAGCGAGCGACAATTATATAAAGAATGGAAAAGCTATCTTGAAGAAATGTATGCCTTTCGTTTGGGGACAATTAAAAACCATATCAGTACTGGAAAAATTGTTGAAGACAAAGGTTTTGCTAATCTTTTTCCCACCTGGTCGCCTGATGGCAAAAAGTTCGCTTTTGTTTCCAACCGGGGACACGATTACCTGTCCCAGTCGTCATTATATATTCACGATAGCGTGACCGGTAAAACCGACCGGATTAAAGGTGGTATTAACTCTTCCTTAAGCTGGTCACCCGATGGTCAAAAAATTGTCTATGCTCGCAAGTCGAAGCCCAACAAATATGGCTCGCATTTTTTCGACATTTATATGTACGATCTCAACAAGAAAAAAGAACGACCGATTACCCGAAACTTTCGAGCGCAAAATCCAGACTTATCGCCTGATGGACAAAAATTGCTTTTTGTTAACACAAAAGACGGAACGCAAAATATTGCCGTGCTCGATTTAAAGACAAAAAAGCTGAATTATCTGACACAATTCAAAGAAGGACAGCAAATTTTTGCTCCCCGCTGGTCACCCAATGGGCAGGTAATTGTTTTTTCGCTTACTAAAGGAGAAGGACGTCAAATCGGTTTAATTACCGCTGATGGAAAGACGTTGAAGGTGTTGTTGGCTGATGGCAACGATGTTCGGGATCCTGTATTTGCGCCGAACGGCAAAGAGATTCTTTTTAGTTGGGATCGCAGCGGCATTTTCAATATCTACTCAATCGATATCAGTAGTAAAGAAAAAAAGCAATTAACAAATGTCGTCGGCGGCGCTTTTATGCCTTCGGTGAATAAAGATGGACAGCTTTTATACAACGATTTCAACTCCCAGGGCTATAAAATCGCCTTAATGGAAAAACCAGTTCCAGTAGAACAACAGCAGACTGAATACCTAACTTATACGCATCCCGGCGTCTACCTGGCATCTGGCGATAACAAAGATATCGCTTTAATCAATCGTGGCATTAGTGACCAGACTATTCATTATAATGATACAGAAGTTCCAAAGTACGAAACCAAGCCTTATGGTTTGACTTATGGCAACCTGGCATTTCTGCCCCGCGTTATGATCGATTATGGGACGACAAAAGTAGGAACCTATCTCTATTCGAGTGACATCCTGAATAAATATGATATTTTTGCTGGCTTTGCTATGAACCGGGATTTTGATTATGATCTTTTTGGAATGATTAATTATCGAAAATTTCGTCCCACGCTGTTTCTTGAAGTTTATAATAAGGTTTTACATCATGAAGAAATGGGTGATTTTTCAGCCAATGGAGTCGATACTGTTGAGACAAATTATAATTTCAGGTATGATTTGACCGAAGTCGATTTGGGATTGGAATTTAAGCTTAACGATGAACACAGCTTACGTCCCGTTTTCATTTACAATCGATATAATGCACGTTATCAACCTGAATATAAATACCAGGAGCAGGATTTACCAGCAATTAAATATACTTACTTTATCGGAAGAACGTTACAATTAGCCTGGAATTACCGCAACTTTATGCCGAGTGCATCATCTGAGATAAACCCGGCTCATGGACGATTGCTATCAATTAAATATAGTCGAGAATTTAATAAATTTATAAACTCTGATAAACCTTTTGATATAACAACATATGGAACCATTGTAGAAGTGTTCGATAATTATAATTATGGAAAATTAGAGCTCGATTGGAAAGAATATCTTGCCTTGTTAAATAATGGCAAACATGCGCTTAATTTTCATCTTCAAGCCGGCTGGATTGATCGTCCGATCCACGAGTTCTTCAATTTCTTTGCCGGTGGACTGGTAGGATTACGCGGCTATCCCTTTTACAGTATTGAAGGTAGAAAAATGATTGTCGCCAGGGCTGCCTATCGCTTTCCGATTTTTAATAACATGAATTTACGTTTATTCCACTTCCAATTCGACAAACTATACCTGGGTACTTTTTTCGATTATGGTAATGCTTTTGATGAGGATGCGCTTCAACTTTCGGATTTTAAAAAGACGGCAGGCGCAGAGTTAAGATTGGATTTATTTTCCTTTTATAATTTCCCGACCAAAATCTTTTTCAATGCCGCTTATGGAATTGATACATACAAAAAAACCGAAACTGATAATTCAGAATTAATTTATGGCAAAGAATGGCGGTATTATCTTGGTATTAGTTTTGGGTATTTTGATTAACTTAACTTTAAATATTCATAATTTTCAATTGTTAATGTGCTAACGGTACATCTCCGCCACTTGGCCATTAGCGTCAACTTAAGGGATGATTTGATATTCAACAGATTCACCGACTCATTACGAGCACAAACTTAAACGCAGAGATCGCTAAGAAGACGCCAAGATCGCAGAGAAATTAATTGAAATTTTAAAAACTCAGCGCTCTTTGCATCTACTTTGCGTCCTTTGCGTTAAAAAAAGTTTAGGTTGACGGCAATGGCCACTTGGCGGATGATTGACAATTAATTTGGTTACTAATTAGTGGAGTGAACCCATGAAAAAAATATTTATTTTAATGGTTTTTATTCTGGTCTGTTTTATGTTCTCAACCAGCCATGCAGGAGATATTAAAAAAGAAAGCAGGGATGATGACCAATTTTTAAATACATCACAATTAGCTGAAATATCAGCGAAATATTTTAATCCGTTAAATTCTCTAAATTACCAGGATAGCACCCTTACCAGGGAACAACAATTAGCCCAATTGCCGGGTTACAAATTGCCCAAGCGGGCGTTATTTTTCTCAGCGTTGATCCCTGGCGCCGGCGAGCTTTATGCAAAATCGTATATTAAAGCCGGGGCATTTTTTCTGGCAGAAGTTGTCTCCTGGATGGTTTACGGAAATTATACCAGCAAAGGAAACGACCAGGAAAAGAAATTTCAAAATTATGCTGATGCTCATTGGGATCCCAATGTATGGTTAGATTGGAGACAGAATTACACGCGGGGTATTGATGATGCTCATGACACGACGATGGTCAAATATCTAAGTGGAGATAAATCCGCGACGACAGAGCAGCAATATTATGAAATGATCGGCAAATACCCGGCATTTTATTCTGGCTGGGATTTTGTAAATTATTATCAAAACCAGTCAGAGTTTGACGCGATTGACATGGATTCAATAGAGGTAAAACAACGAGCTTCCAGCGACATTGGCTTTTATATGGATATGAGAGACAAAAGTAACAAATTTTTTCGATTGGCGAGAACGGCAACGAACTATGTTATTGTTAATCATATCCTCAGCGCAATCGATGCGGCGTGGACTGCAAAGCGTCGTAATAACAGGCTGCTTGAAGCTTCCATAAAGGTCGAACAGGTTTTTTACGTCAATCATTTTCAACCGGTATTATCATTACAGATTAAATGGTAGCTTATTATGAAACTTTTCCAATACATTTCAATATTTTTATTCATAACAGTCTGTTCAATTTACGCTGCCGATAATACAGGTGATTCGAAGCTACGCCTGGCGCCTTCGATTTTGTCGAGCACCAAAGTGCAGATGATGCAACAACTCGATGATAATTTAGTCTCAACAAATACCAATTCAGTTAATCTGGGTTCCACTTTTGTATCATCGAACGATCAACCGAAACCGGACAAAGATCGTAAGAAGGCTTTTCTGAGGTCGCTTATTTTACCCGGGGCTGGTGAATATTATTTAGGAAAGCATACCCTTGCTAAAGCGTTTTTTGCTACTGAAGTCACACTCTGGCTAAGCTATTTTGCGTTTCGACAGTATGGCAAATGGATACGGGAAGATGCCTTAGCCTTTGCAGCCACCAATTCAGCAGCAGAGATCAAAGGAAAACCGTCTCAATTTTTTGTTGATATTGGCAATTACATCGATATTTATCAATATAATGATGCGAAACTTCGATTCGGTGAGTATGAAAAGGTTTATGACGAACAAGATTATTTCTGGTCCTGGGACAGGGATAACAGCCGACGGAAATTTGAGAATATGCGCATTGCCGGCGATCGCGCTTTAAATCGCTCCACTTTTGTTTTGGGAGCCGTATTCGCGAATCATCTTATCAGTGCGATTCATGCGTCCTGGCAAACGCATCGTCACAATAAAAAATTAGACCAGGTATCAAGATCAAACATCCAGATGCATATTAGTACAAATTATTTCACCGGGGAAATTTCGTTAAATATTAAGAAGGAATTTTAAATGGAAAACGTTGTCATTCTGGGCACAGGACCGGCTGGTTTGACAGCCGCAATTTATGCTGCCCGGGCAGAGCTTGCTCCTATTGTTCTAAGAGGTGATCAACCTGGTGGGCAGGTAACAATTACCGATACATTGGACAATTATCCCGGTTTCCCCGATGGTATTGCTGGTTTTGAATTGTACCAGGCATTGGAAAAACAAGCCGATCGTTTTGGTGCAAAAATTATTTCTGATGCGGCAGTTGAAGTTAATTTTAAGAATCACCCCTTTAAAATCAAGACTCGAGAGCAGTCTTTTAAAGCTAAAACGGTCATCATTGCAACCGGTTCCGACCCGAGGAAGCTAAATGTACCCGGCGAAAAAGAATATGTTGGAAAAGGAGTCTCGTATTGCGCAACCTGTGATGGATTTTTCTTCAAAGGCAAAAAAGTAGTGGTCGTTGGCGGCGGTGATAGTGCCGTCGAAGAAGCACTTTTTCTAACAAAGTTTGCCTCATCGGTTACAATCATTCACCGGCGAGATCGACTGAGGGCACATGCTCACCTGCAAAACCGTGCTATGGCAAATGAAAAAATTGACTTTGTCTGGGATTCTGTGGTAACTGAAATTTTAAGCCGCGATCAGAGCGCGGTCAGTGGTGTTCGACTGAAAAATGTCAAAACAAATCAAGAGAGCATGTTTGAAACCGATGGCGTATTCGTTTTCATCGGCCATATTCCGAACACACAAATTTTTAAGGGTCAGCTTGATTTGGATGAATCTGAAATTATTATCACCGATCGTCGGCAGAGAACCAATGTTCCGGGAGTATTTGCAGCCGGCGACGTCCAGGATTCAATTTACCGGCAGGCAGTGACTTCGGCTGGTGCAGGCTGTATGGCAGCGATGGAGGCAGAAAAGTTTATTGCTGAACAGGAAGGGACGGCATATCCTGGGAAGCTGGAATAGATTTTGGTTCAAAATACTTTCCCAACCTATGATAAAACGACAACGGATATTTTTTTATGAAATCCGTTGTGGTTTTGTCATTCGTTGGGATTTTTTTCTCAATCAGAGATTAGATTAGATGCGAAATTAATAGCTTCTTCAACATATTCTCGTTTTAATTGAGGCCAGTTCCTGAGAATATCTTGAATTGAATCTCCCATTGCCAGGAAAGTCAAAACAGTACTGACCGGTACATGACTTCCTTTGAAAACTAATTTACCATGGCAAATTCCTGGGTCTACTATCAGATATTTTCCAATTTCCTGTCGCTGCATCATTAAACTCCACTTATCAATTATAATAAGATAAAAAATATTTCTTATTTTGTCAAGTTAATACTCAAGAAATTTAACCAATAAATTACCAGATCCCATCCTTCAAATACTGATCAATCGCCACCGCTGCTTTTTTCCCGGCGCCCATCGCAAGAATCACCGTCGCAGCTCCAGTTACAATATCCCCACCAGCAAATACGCCTTGCTTGCTTGTTTTTCCCGTTTCAGGATCAGCAACGATGTTTCCCCATTTGGTTAACTCCAGATCCGAAGTGCTTTTGGTCAATAAAGGATTGGGACCCTGACCAATAGCTGAAACGACGACTTCCACATCAAGCACAAATTCAGATTCTTTGATCGGAACCGGTCTTCTTCTGCCTGAAGCATCGGGCTCGCCCAATTCCATGCGGATACATTCGATGCCTTTTACCCATCCCTTTTCATCTCCGACAATTCGCGTTGGATTGGTGAGCAGTTGGAATTCGATATCCTCTTCTTCGGCATTGACGGTTTCTTCCTCCCTGGCAGGCATTTCCGTTCGAGAACGGCGATAAACGAGATAGGCATGATCCGCTCCCAATCGTTTGGCGATCCTGGCTGCATCCATAGCGACATTGCCGCCGCCAACCACAGCAACACTGCTGGCGACCCTTACTGGTGTGTCATATTCTGGAAATAGATAGGATTTCATTAGATTGGTTCGAGTGAGAAATTCATTAGCAGAATAGACGCCGTTCAAATTTTCACCTGGAACACCAAGAAAATAAGGCAATCCAGCCCCTGTTCCAACAAACACGGCATCGTATCCATCATCCAGCAACTCATCAACCGAGAGAGCCTTGCCGATGATCATATTGGGTTTAATTTCAGCGCCTAATTTGCGAACATAGTCGACTTCAACCTGAACGATTTTTTTGGGAAGTCGAAATTCCGGGATGCCATAAACCAGCACGCCGCCAGCTTTGTGAAGCGCTTCAAAAACTGTGACACCATGTCCAATTTTCGCCAGGTCACCAGCGACTGTTAAACCAGCAGGCCCCGCTCCAATAACGGCGACTTTCTTTCCTGTTTTCGGCGGTGGCTCGGGCACTCGAATGTCGCCCTGGAAGAATTCATAATCGGCAGCAAATCGTTCCAGTCGGCCGATTGCGATGGGCTGACCTTTTTTCGCCAGCACGCATACCTTTTCGCACTGTTCTTCCTGGGGGCAGACTCTGCCACAAACGGCGGGCAGGTTATTTTTCTCTTTGATTTTGTGAATGGCGCCCATAAAATCGCCCTCTTTAATTTTGGCGATGAAGGCTGGAATATCAATTTCGACAGGACATCCGCTGACGCAGGGCTGCTTTTTGCATTGCAGACAGCGAGCCGCTTCCCGACGAGCCTGCTCCCGAGTGTAACCCAGCGCCACTTCGTCAAAATTTTGCATGCGGATTTTCGGCTCCTGCATGGGCATTGGTTCACGAACTTTGACTTTTCGGAGCGCTTCTTCCTCTTCCCACAGTTTACACTGGTGATGCCACAATGCCCGGCGCTCTTCTCGCTCATACATCTGCTGACGAAGCACAAGCTCTTCGAATTTCACCTGGTGTCCATCAAATTCAGGACCATCGACACAGACGAATTTGACTTCATCGCCAATGGTGGCACGACAGCCGCCGCACATGCCTGTCCCATCGACCATGATGGAATTCAAGCTGACGACGGTTTTGATATTATAAGGACGAGTGACATCGGAAACCGCTTTCATCATCACCACGGGACCGATGGCAATCACTTCATCGATGGGTGTCTTCGCTTCGATCAGTTGTTTCAATTCATCAGTGACAAATCCATGCCTGCCATAAGTTCCATCGTCAGTGGTAACGAACAACTGATCACTGACTGCGTTCATTTCGTCTTCCAGAATTAACATCTCTTTATTTCGGGCGCCAATAACGGAAATAATTTTATTTCCTGCTTCATGCAGCGCTTTAGCAATCGGAAGGACTGGCGCAATTCCAACACCGCCACCAATACAGACGACCGTTCCGATTTTGTCGATATGGCTGGCTTTTCCCAGGGGTCCCACTACATCTAAAATAACTTCGCCTTGTTGAAAACGATCTAACTTTCGAGTTGAAGAACCGACAACTTGAAATATGACGGTAATCAGTCCCTTCTCTCGATCATATTCCGCCACAGTCAACGGAATTCGCTCGGCGTAATCATCAGCTCGAAGAACGACGAACTGTCCAGCTTTGACCCGTTTGGCAATTTCCGGGGTATATAATTTAAAAAGTGTTAGCGAAGGCGCTAATTGTCTTCGGTTTACGATTTCATTGTGTTTATAATTGCTCACGATTGTTCCTCTCTCCTGAGTCAGTTAGTAGCTAAATTAGTCGGGGAAGTCTTTAAAGCTGTCAGCTTTCAGCCTTTTTTGCATTCTCAATTTCATCAGTACGTTGAAAACGAAATGGCTTCCCATCTTCGAGTGAATAAATATCTTCCTCGAAATTATTCAAAAAATCGAAGGCAGGATTGGTTGCTGCTGCTTTCAACCATTCCATTTCATCAATGTCGTTATCATCAAGCATTAAAATAGTCTTTTTCATTAGTCAATTATTAGTCAAATATTGGTCAATTGTAGTCAATTCAAAAATGATTTTTATTTGACAGAATTTCCTGGATTTATATGATGAATATGATCAATGAAAAGATAAATATCCTGTTCATCGAGTTCATCCTGTCATCCTATCTTTGATCAATCACACGACTTATTTTCTTTCAACGGAAATTTGATTGTAAACGTTGTCCCTTCATTTAATTTGCTTTTTACCTCTATGCTGCCAACGTGGGATTCCACAATCTTTTTTACGATTGAAAGACCCAATCCTGTTCCAGTAACATACCTCGTCTCAGGGCGGGAAATTCGATAAAAATCATCGAAAACCTGGGATAAATTTTCTTCATCGATACCAATTCCTGTGTCGCCAACTTTGATCTTTAAACAACCATTTTTTGGCTCGACATCGATGTTCACTTTGCCCTGTTCGACATTGTATTTGATCGCATTGGATACTAAATTGGAGAATAATTGTTCCATTTCTGATCGATCGGCTTCGATGGGCGGGCAGGATTGTGGCAGATTTGTTTTAATTTCAATCGCCCTGGTTTTTGCCTCGGTGTCGAATAATTCCACTGTATTGGCGATGATTTTGGTTATATCTAAAAGCTCTTTTTTTCTAATTACTCGTTTTGATTCCATGCGAGACATCTGTAATAAATCATTGACCAATTCAAGCAAAGAATGAGCACGCTGTTTAGCTCGTTCTAACATTTGCTTATTAAATTCTGGACTATCGCCGGCTGCGCCGGTTAAATAGGCAGTCAGAAATCCTTCGATTGCCGATAATGGGGCGCGGAGCTCATGAGCGACCAAAGATACAAACTGGGATTTAATTCGATCAATCTCTTTTAATTCCGTAATGTCGCGTAAAATAGAGACGACGCCTAATATTTCGCCACCCTCGTCCCGAACGACAGAAACATTTGCCATCAAAGTATGTGGCGCTGGCTCTTTTAATTCGATCTCCTCTGAAATGGTTGTATATTTTGATGAGCCAGGATCGATGGCTTGATTAATGATCTCAATCAAATCATGTTGTGGAATAACCTGGTTGATATTCTTGCCATGGACTGGATTGCCCGGCAGGTTCAACATCTTAATCGCCATCGGATTCCACAGCACCAGTTGTTGTTCGCGATTGATTACCAGTACGCCATCAGCCATAGAGTTAACGATGGTAAGCAATTTGGACTTTTCATTGACAATCTCGAGCAACCGCCGATCCCGCTCTTCCGTTAATTGTTGGGCATGGCGATGCAGTCGTTGTCGCTCCAAGCCACGGTTAACCACGGCTAAAAGTTGATCCGGCGAAAA
>CBFDBN010000016.1:0-21912 GCA_965603055.1 uncultured bacterium
TCAATCTGCTGTTGTGAGAGAATTTGATAATCATGAGATTTGGGATAAAATTTTGGAGGTTAGGTGATTATGTAATTTGGGTAATCTGGCGCTTATAGCGCAATATCGATCCGCCATAATTTTGGCGGATCGATAATGCATTGTCGTTATCGGATTAATTTTGTCAGGAAAAATCCGTTTTAATCCGTTCGCGTTCTATGCTAATTTAAACCAGGTTGATTCTTTTCTATATTGACTATTGTCTCCATCCTTCCTCGTCCAGCTTTATCATCATTCAACATACCCCCGTTGAAAAACTGCATGAATTACAATCCTGTTCAGATTTGCTACATTGTATCAATGTGTAACAGACTGGAATTAAAGTATTAACAAGTATTAAACAATTAACTTTCAAATTATAATAAGCCTATCAAATGCTTGGTTGTATTTAAATGTATGGCATAGTATTTGCCATTAGCGATATATATATATTATTTATTTTAATGAGTTAAACGATATAAGCACACTGAAAGCATCGTATCATTAACAATTAAATAGAAAAAAGTTAAATGGCTCAAACCTGAGGAAAAATTATGAGGCAGGAAGAGAAGCGACTTATTCAAAATAAATATGAGATCGTTTCGAAGATTAAGCAAGGGGGATTTGGAATTGTTTATAAAGGATATGACCATGTATTTGACAAGCCGGTAGCTATCAAAGCCATTGAGCCCGGTCTGCTGCGGGAGGCAAAGTATATTGACCTATTTCTTGAAGAGGCAAAAAACGCTGGTAAATTAAGTCATAATAATATTGTCCATATTTATAATTTAGTGAGAGATGAAAATGGACAATTTTTTATTATTATGGAATATGTCGACGGTGTGGACCTGGGCAAAATTTTAAGAAGCTGCAAAAAGCAAAATATTCTTATCCCCCATGAGTTAAGCATCTTTATCGTGAAGGAAATTTGTAAAGCGCTTGAATATGCCCATAATAAGCGAGATTTAATGACCGACAAACCGCTGCGCCTGGTCCACCAGGATATTTCTCCCTCCAACATCATGGCTTCTTTGTCCGGTCATGTGAAACTGATTGACTTTGGATTGGCAAAAATTCGAATATCGGGTGATAATTCCAATGAAATCGTGCTCTCTGGAAAATTGCCCTATATGGCTCCGGAGCAGGTTAATAGCGGTGATATTGATCGCCGTACAGATGTTTTCTCCCTGGGAGCTGTCTTTTATGAGATGTTAGCCGGTTCTCGTCTGTTCCCCCTCAAAGATCCCCAGGTAACTATAGAATTAATTAAAAAAAACAAAATCGATACTTCGCCCCTTGGTAAAAATAATGTACCGCAGTCGGTTCAACAAGTTTTGCTCAAAATGTTGCAAAAAAATCCAGAAAATAGGTATCACGGGGCAAATGGAGTATATCTTGATTTAGTCGAATGTTTGATGACAAGTACCCATTCAGTAGAATTGTCTGATGAGCTTGGAAAATTTATTGGTCAGTTATTCGATTCTGATAACGGGCAGGTCGATAAAACTTCTGTTGCGACGCTGCAACCAGAACCAGCAATTGAAGATGAGAAAATTGAAATCCCTCCTGAAGATCAGTCAGAATTGCCCCATGAGGATGAAAAGGCTGAAGATACTTTCAAGCTAGAGCCATTCGATATCAAAGAACCAGAATTCCACAAGAATATTTTGCAGGAAAAGGAGTGCGAACCAGTTTCACCATCGAAAGACGAAGATGATGAAACAGGGGAAGGAATCGACTCAGCTAAAATTGAAGCCCTGAAACAGGGGGATTCGGCTGAACCAGCGGCAGAATTGGAGGAAAAAGCTTCGGCAGAGTCAGCTGAACCTGGACTGGAAGAAGACGCAGGTAGCAAAGCTGATCTTCCTGAAAGTTTTTTAGAATCCAAAATTGAATCGATACTTGGAGCTAAACAGGATGCTGAATTAAACAGCAGCGAAGCTTTTGAGGAGATTCAAAACCAGGAGCCCGATATCGAAGCGGAAGTTAGACCAAAGTTAGCTTACCCGGATAATGAAATATCTGCTGAAATTAAAAAGATATTTGATCCTGTTTTAGCAGTGAAAAGTACCGACAAAGCCAGCGATAATGAATCAGTGGTCCCCCACCAAACCGTTGAAGCTGATAAAAAATCAGTTTCAACTCACCCAGTTCCCTCAATCTACAGCGATGAAGAAGGTGAAGATGATTTAAAAACGGTAATTGATGTTATCCGTCTTTCAACGAAAAGGCACAAAAAGATTTTTACTATCGGCGGTGTTTCCGTTCTCAGTGCTATTGTGTTGATTCTGATTTTTGACATCATGCTCCAACTCACCTCATTTGGTGAAGGAATTTATAACCGGCTTTTTCCCCCGGCAATTCGTATTTCTTCAATACCAGCCGGGGCAACAGTATATATCGATAATAAACCGATAACAGGAAAAACACCGCTCTCAATTCCGAAAATATCTCCCGGTGTACATGAGCTTAAATTAACTTACGCTGGCTTAAGCCCGTTAATTAAATCGGTTCATGTACCGAGCAAGGGTGAGGTTAGAATCACCGGGGAGAAGGTTCGTAAAGGATACGATCCTTACCTCTTTCAATTTAAGTCGCAAATCGACATCAATTCGGATCCTATCGGCGCAACAATTTATATTAATCAACTGCTCTACCCACAGAAAACCCCGACTACTATTGAATGGGAAGTTGGACAACCGTTATCCATTGAGCTGGAGCAAGAAGGATTCCAAAAGTTATCAGGTTTTAAGCTCAATACTTTAGAGGGCATCGAAGAAATTGAAGACCGTCGATTATGGTCATTTAATTCCAATGAAGGAGAAACGAGAAGGTACAATGTCGAGGGGATGTTTAAGAAATTTATTACCATTTCATGTATTCCCTTTGCTGTGAATTTTTATATCGATGGTTCTCCCAATCCCTCGGGAAGAACAGATGCCTCCAGCACCATTGCACTGACATTGGGGCGACATGAAATTCGTTTTCAGAAAAATGGCTTTAACACCAGGACCGTCAGGTTGGATGTAAATAAAGATGGACCAGAAGCCATCTCGGTTATGCTCACTCGTAATGTTCGCTTTTTTGCGAAAGATAAAAATGACCCGGGTAATAACGAAATTGGAGCGACGATTGTAAGAATTATTCAAAGAAACCGGAGCTATAACAGAAATGATAAAACACCCTGTGAAATCAGCCTGCCCCCGGTAGACTTACAGGTCGTTCTTCGTAAAAATGGTTATAATGATGCCAGGATAAATGTATCGGCGCGCGACCGGGATGTTGTCGTTAAAATGGAGCCATCGATTTCGGATGTGCAGATTATTGTAAAAGACGCCTTAACCGGGTTGCCGTTAAAAGATGCCCAGGTGAGCTACCGTCCGCTCAGTAATGAACAGGTCAGGGAGGTTTATTTCGGTGCAACTGATGAAACTGGAATATGTATGAACCGACTTGCTCCCGGGGAATATAGTTTTAAAGTGAAAAAATTTGGCTATTTTGAAAAATTTTCAATTTTAAATACAACGGCGGGGAATAATAAATTAGAATTTAAACTTATCATTCAATAAAAGATTAGTATGGAGAGATAACCTATGCCAAAAATCGTTGTCAAAAGGAAAGCCGAAGTCTATAAGGAATTTCCGATACGACCTTTCCAGAGTAGAATCACAGTTGGTTCAGAGGGGGACAACGATCTTATCATTGCTGATAAAAAAGTATCCATGCACCACCTGGTAATTGAAAAAGAAGGTACACTTTACTACGTTCTAGACAGTCAAAGTGCCTTTGGGAGCTATCTGAATGGTGATAAAATCGCTGATCGAGTACTATTATCAAGCGGGGACGAAATAAAAGTTGGTGAGCATTCACTGATTTTTGAAAATGTTCTTTTTGAAAAAAATGTCTTTGAAGATGATAATTCCGAATTTGTTGAGACAGTTGAAGGAGCTGATAATAGTTTTTCAGACCAGCCCTCAACAAAATTCGAGCCGGGGACCGAAGCAGAAGAATTTGAACCGGGTGATCTAAAACTCGAGGAACCAGTCGGGCAAACCTCAATACCTACTGTCAGTGAAAATTTAGTACCGCATTATTTGTTATCCATTTATGGTCCTTATTTGGGTAAAAAATATCGTTTAAATTTTGGAGTCACCAAAATTGGTCGTGATAATACGCTGAATGATATCATAATTCGAGAAAATAGTAACGGGGAAGTTGATCCCAGCGTATCCCGACGCCATGCGACCATTATCATGGAAGATGGTAACTACTTCATCACAGACAAACGAAGTAAGACACGAACCAGGGTAAATCGACAACAGCTAACCGAGGATGATACCATTCAGCTTTTCTCCAAAGATGAGGTCGAAATTGTCAGCGATCAAAAAAGTACGATCTTTAGATTTGTTCCCGAAGGGCTGATGGACTTTTCTCAGCCTAAAAAAGCGGGTTATTGGTGGATACGAAATTCCAATTGGGTGATTCGCGCAGTCTCTGCTGTTTTTTCAATTTTACTATTTGCAATGTTGATTAATTCCTTTGTGAAATTGAAAGTGATCAATCAAAAACCTTCTCCCTTACAGTTTGCAGAACAACCTTTTTTCGGGGAGCAAAACATTCAGAACATTCCATATCAACCCAGCGAGACCGTCCCCATTATACAGAGTCTCTCTCCTTCGACAGCAGACCTGGATGGGGATGGCTATGTGGATGTTGTTTATGTAGACAAACTCGGTTATGTGAAAGTAATCAATGGTAAAACAATTAAACCTTTATGGAATAAACTGCTGCCATACCAGGTACAATCACCATTGGGTGTGGTTGTAGCTGATTTGAATAATAATCGCTTGCCTGACATTTTAATACCAGCTAACAATTCAATTGTCTATGCGATTGATGGTAAGACCGGCACCGAAATCTGGTCCAGTCCATTTTTGGGAGGAATGTTTTCTGGCAACCCGGTTGTCACCGATTTAAATGGCGATAGATTGCCGGATATTTTTATTTGTAACCAGTCGGGACAGGTTTATATCGGGTATGGTGGATTCGCCAATCCTGAATGGTCGACCTTGCAGGTTGAGGCAGAAATTAGGTGTACACCTTCAGCCGGGGATGTAAATAATGATGGATTAAATGAAGTGCTGGTGGGAACTGAAAATGGCAAAGTCCTGGTGTTCGATGGGACACAGGACAATTTCAGTCAAATTATCGATATTAATGAGGAGTTTCAAAAGGCAAAAGGGTCTTTTTTTGAAGATCATCCGATTCGACAGCGGATCGCCATTGGCGAATTAAACGCTGATGGTTATGCAGATTTCGTTGTCCTGACCGAGCACAATCATATTATCGCGATGAGCAGCAAAGACATGAAGCGACTGTGGTTTGACGAATTAGAATCTGGTTTTTTAGGCAGTTCGATTGCGCCTCCAATGTTAGCAGATTTAAACAATGATGATCGACTGGATGTAGTTTTAGTGACCAACGAAAATACGATCGTTGCTTATGAAGGTGCGGGAAAAGGCGGGGGACAGAAGAAGATAAATTGGGGTTACATCCCTGAAAATAGGGAGCAATTTGTTTCCTATCCAGTTTTAGTCGATATTAATAAAGATAAAAATATTGATGTTATTTTAGCCGGCTTTTATGGCGGGCTGTATATATTCAACGGTCAGGATGGAAAATTAATCAGCGGTTCTTCAAACATTAGTGGTATCGAAGAGGCGATAATCGGTACGCCAATGGTAGCGGACCTGGGAAACGATAAAAATTTAGATATTCTGCTCAGAAAAAATAATGATAGTTTTTCAATCGTCCAGACCAATTGCCTGGTAGAACGAAGCGCTGTCGTATGGGGGCAGCTAAATTTCGATGCATTACAATCCGGCTGCAATACCTTTCATATCCAGTCAGGAACGAAATTTTATCTAACGATATTTATATCACTTGTGCTGTTGGCATTGACAATTGGATATAATATTTTTGAATCTATTAAAAGACGAAATTTATTTTTAAAAACGCCATAGTTGCCAAATGACTAAACAGTAACCTTCTCATATTACGCGAATTAATAATTATCGAAATTTCTTTAATTCGCGTAATTAGCGGTCCAAGTTTTTTTTGATTTTGGCACGCCGGGATTAAATTTTATTTGAGCAGTTAAAACCCAATTCCTGGAAAGCAAAAAAGCACAGGATTTTTCCCACCTTGACCAATCTCAGATGTAACACAATTGATATCGAATGGGGATGAAATGAAATTAACAATGTTGGCAGGGAGCGAGACAGGGCCTGCCAGATCAATAAATGAGGATTTCTGTGGAATTTTTGAAGAGGATGGGCTGGCGGTTGTTTGTGACGGAATGGGAGGTCACAATGCCGGGGCAAATGCCAGCCGACTTGCTGTTACCACCATTCGATATATGTATTTATTTCTGGATCCAGCTTTTCATTACCAGGTTACGAAAGACCTGATCGCACAAGACCTGGTCATTGCCGCTCGCCTGGTCGGTTCTATCAGGTTGGCAAATCGAAATGTATACAACAGATCGAGTCGCCAGGTAGAGTTGAGTGGAATGGGTACAACGGTTTCTGCCCTTGCTATCCAGGATGGCGTGGCAATAATTGCCCATGTCGGTGATAGCCGAATCTATCGGTTTCGGCAACAAAACATGAAATTAATTACCGAAGACCATACCTGGGTAAATGAATTAATACAGGACCAGGAAATTAACCGGGAAGAGGCAAGAAATTTTGAAAAGCAAAATGTAATTACTCGAGCCCTCGGCTTAAGTGGATCGATTAAAATTGACGTGGGCATTGAACCGGTTCAACCAGGTGATCTTTTTTTAATTTGTACTGATGGCTTAACAAAAGCCCTTTCCGATGAAGAGATCAGCCGGATTGTTTTTTTTAATGATGGTAACCTGGATCATACCCTGCACCATTTAATTGATACGGCAATGATGAAAGATGGCTCTGATAATACCACCGTCACGTTTGTTGCAATTGACGAACAAGAGCTTTTTTCGGTTGGCTATGATTCGGATTATCTAACATTAAAAGCTGCAAATAAGCAAGTAACACAAATCGAAGATAAAATTTTGAAACGAGAGCTATACCATCGAACTAATTCAGAATCGCCCGGGAATTCCTTCTCCAGAATCATGATGGACAAAATTTGTAAGTTGTCTGGAATCGCCGCGATTTTGATTTTTATGATTTTTATTGGGGTATATGCGTTTTCTGATCATCGCGGAAAACCAAATTCAAACCCGATCACCACCATTGAAGATGATTCCAGCTTAACCGTTACGAGGGAAGACTCAGCGCAAATCCCTGGAAATGATTCAAACCAAATCGGTCAGCAGCTACCAGAACAATTATCAGAACTGGAAAGCAAAACAGTGCCAGATTCAGTCGTTAACCAGATGATAATAGCATCTTTTGAGAACAAGGATGAGATGGACCAGGTTTCACAAGTCAGGAGCCGATCACTCCGGAGAAAACAAACCAAACGCGGCAGAATATATTTAACCGGTCTTGAGAGATTCAAGGATATGGAGAATACTTCTTTATTCATTAATAATACTTATTATGGTCTAACAAACAAATTCTGGAACAGAGGCTTACTGCTTGATCCAGGATCATACACAATTATAATTAGAGATTCAACCAACAAAATATTATTCTTAAGAAAGAACATTAAGCTATCAGCAGGTGATACTAAATTGGTCGAAATAAGAGGCAGGTAAGATGAGAAAATTACCCCGGGTTAGTACTGTCATTTTATTATTCCCATTTTTGCTATTCAATGTTGAACTTTATGCCCAAACTGAAGTTGGCGATATTCAATCAGGCACATGGTCATTGGGTAAAAGTCCCTACATTGTGACAAGTGAAATCGTCATCCCCCAGGGCCTTGTCTTGAAAATTCAACCAGGTGTTGTTATTAAATTTGCCGGGAACTATCGAATTGCAGTTAGTGGTGGACTTATTGCGCAAGGTGATAAAAAAAGACCGGTTGTTTTTACATCTATATTCGATACAACATCCGGCAAAATTATAGTTTCAAATAAAAAGATTCCCGGGGCAGGAGATTGGAAAGGAATTGAATTTTTAGATGAATGCGATGATTATACAACGGTTATGGATCATTGTATTATTCGATATAGCAACTGGGGTATTCATTGTTACGATGTCTATCCACTATTGACTAATATTACTTTCGCAGCTACCGAGCAGCGCTCTTTGATGATCAATAATACCGAATATCCATTTGAAACCGGGCAGCGAATCAGTCCAATAACCCCGGGAACCAGGCCGGTTATTGCTCCATTGCCCGAGCCGGTTCAACAAACCGATCTCGATAAAGTTAAGCGTGCATTGGAACAGCAGCAACTAAAGCTTGAACAAATACGCCTGAAAGCATTGCAGGACTCCATTCGGTTAGCGAATAAAGTGAAGCCTGTTTTTACCAACAGCGGGAAAATAACGCTTGAAAACCGGGTGTTCGATCAATTAAATATACATTCGATGAATGAATTGATCAGTTATTTACCGGGATTTTTAAATATTGCGACGATCTGGACCGGCAGCCAGTTAACCAGCCGGGGGGTGCCTCCAAACCTTTCAAATAATCGATTATTGTTTAAATTTGATGACACTCCATTTTATGAACCCATTGCCAAAACAAGCTACCTCAATTTTATTCCCCTGGATGGGATCGAAGCTGTCGAGATCGATCGAGGGATTGCCCTCTCCCGATTTAATCATCATGGCATTGCTGGTTCTGTCAATATCATTCCTCAACATAAAACACCGGGATTCGTTAATAAATCCCGGGTAGAACTGGGCACTTTCGGAACGAAAAAATTATCAGGCTTTCTGGGGCTAAATCGCGATTCCACTTTACTCAATCTTTCAATGAATTTTATGAATAACTCCGGTTACTGGAGGACTTTTTCACCAGGAGAATCAATCCCCGGTTTCCGACAGAAATATGCCAGTGATTTATATAATTTGTCACTGTTTTTAAAGTATACCTCGTCAGATTTATTTTTCAGCTACTTTGAGAATGATCAATTCCAATTGGGTTTAGTACCACAGTTTCAATATACCAACCCGATCAAGCGACGCGGGCTTGTTCTGTCAATGAGTCATACTCTCAAAATCAATCCCCGGCTGCATGGCAAGATCGTAACAAATTATGTTGATACTTACGAGCGATCAGCAATTAACAATTTCGTTCTTCCTGGTTCATTAGAACCAGGGGGGGCTGATTATTTTCTATCAAAAGGAAACCTGTTTTCGTTTTCGATTTTATCTCAATATAAAAAGCCTCGTTACCTGGTAACAGCCGGTGTGACTTTTTCAAGATTTTTTGTTAGCCCCCTGTTTGAAATCAAAAATTCAAGAGGAGAAATCATACAAAATGAAAATTGGACGACAGTTGCAAAAATCGTAAAATACGAGAATACCGGTTTCGTAAGGATTGGATATAATATCACTCCATTTTGGGGAATTGACGGAAAAACAACCGTCCATTTTGCTGATTTATACCGGGAACCTGACTTTTCGGTCGCAGCAAAAATTATTTACAATCCATTTCTGCCAGTCGATAGCTATTTAAAATATTCATTCGCATCACGCTCAGCAACCTTAATCGAAAGATACGTCCATTTTCCTGGCTTGGTTTATGGTAATACCGACCTGAAAAGTGAGAAATTTGCAGAATTGGAATGGTGCACCGACATACACCCAAAACAGGATTTGAAATTTGGATTTGCGCTTTATCATTCAAAAAATACCGATGTTATTGAACTCACCCCTGAGTATTATTTTGAGAATGATAACCATACTTACCAGGCGACCGGGTGTGAAGTGATATTGCAGGGAAAAATTTTTAATCGATCATTTCTCCTGACAAATGTTTCTTATGATCATTTTAAATCTTCAAGATGGCGTTATCCACAGTTTAAAATTAATGGACTGGCAAATATTCATTGGTTCCGAAATTTTTCAACAATAACAGCGATTCAATATTTAAGTGAGTTCGAGACTGGTACTAAATTCGGACCTTATTACCTGGCTAACCTGTTTTTGGTTTATCAATTGCTTCCCCGGATCAAAATATCGCTGAAATGTTTTGATTTATTGGACCAGCACCCGGGAAATCCAGAATACATTCGAGGCGAGATGGCTGCAATTCCTGCCGGCCCGGGAAGATGTTTTTTCATTTCAACAACGATTGAATAGGTTAATGGTTTTGACAGGCAACTTCATAAAAATTTTAGATATAAAGAACCAAACTTAGAGGGGCGAGCTATGAAAAAAAGGACACACATCCTGTTTGGTCTGCTGATTATCTTCTACCCTTTTTTATTTTCTGGTGATGGGTATTCGCAAAATACAAAGGCGGTGTATTGGTTTAAAAAAGGAGTGAATGAGAAAGATCCAGACAAAAAGATTCAAAATTATCAAAAAGCAATTCAGGAGAATCCCGCTTTTGTTGAAGCACATTACAATTTAGCTTTATTATTCATAACAAAGAAAGATTACCAGAAAGCAGAAGAGGCATTAATAAATGCGCTTTCTGCCAGCGCAAATACGACCAGGGATTCTTTTAAAAGCAATATACTGAATAGATTGGGAACAACGTATCGTAAAATGGGACGATATGATGATGCTGAACAAGCATTTAAACAGGCACTTAATATTTCAACCGATAATAAATTTAAAGCGATGACATTATATGAATTGGGCAAAACCAAGATATTTCAACAGCAGTATGATGAGGCTGTCAACTATTTCAGGCAGGGCGTTAGAATTTCTCCTGACGATCGTGCCTCATTTGAAACTGGTATTCAACTGGCAAATAATCAACAAAAGATTGATACTTTATTTCAGCAGGGAATGGCTTCAATTCAAAATCAGAAATTGCCTGAAGCCGCTAATATATTTAATGAAATTATTGAGTTGAGTCCCGGTCATAAAGAAGCAATTAAACAACTTGAAAGAGTAACTTCGCTTTTAGAACAAAGACAGGAGCAACGTGATCAACAAATTCAGCCGCTTTACAAACAAGCAATGACGAATATAAATGAAGGGAATTGGACTGAAGCAATAAAATATCTTCAAAGAATAAAAAGCATCCAACCGAATTATGCAGATATAAACACCCTTCTCTCCCGGGCACAGGAGCAGCAATACCAGCCGTTGCTTGATGAACAAAAAATTGAGAACTTTTATGTCAATGGAGTTGAAAATTTTCAGGATAAAAATTTTACGGTCTCGCTAGCGCATTTCGAAAAAGTAGCTGAACTTGATCCAAATTATAAAGACATCCAATCCCGATTACAGGCAACAAAAAGGGAAATGATCCAAGCCAATGAATTAACCGATAGAACTTCACAAAGCGAGGATGCAACTTTATCGGAATTTGATGACACTGTCCAAATGGAATATTCATCAAGCGAAATAAACTCACAGCAATTTATTGCCGAAAAGAGTCGACAGTTGGATGCTGCAATTGATTCCCAATTGGTTCAAAACTATTACGAAGGAGCATTAGATTTAATGCAGAAACAGGAATGGCAGCGCGCCATTATATTGTTAGAAAAAGTGAAATTAATTAAATCCAATTATAAAAACACTGATTTTTTAATGAGCCAGGCTAAACACAGCATTGAAGTGGCAAATTCCGCATCGTTTAATGAGTCTCAGGATCAATCAGGTTCAGGGTCATCACCCATCATTATTTTTGCTTTATTGGCGAGTATTGTGGCATTACCTGTTGCTATTCTTTCCGCTTCCCCGGTTTATCGAGCAAAATATTTTATTCTTCTTAAAAAATATGATAGAGCTCGTGAAATTTATGAAAGAATGTTAACAAAAAAACCGAATAATGTCAAACTGTATATTACACTGGCAAATATTTATATCAATGAAAACCGGGTTGACGAAGTGGCGATCCGAGTTTTCGAAAGAGCGATTCAATATAATGATAATTTGAAAATTCAATTAGAACCTATTGTAACGAAATATTATCTTAAAAAAGGAAAATCATCTGGTACGCCAAAAAGCTTAATCCAGGGAGATTTGAAAGAAGAATTAAATCGAATGGGAAATTAGAACATTACAACCGTGAAATATTTTTCCATTTAGTCGAATAAAAGTAATATTTCAAAATTTGAGTTGTTTAATTGGATTTTATTTTACTCCAGGTTAATTAAGAATTCACGATTAAAAACTTCTTATTAAATCGATAATTATAGTGGGATAAGAAAATGCCCTGGTGGGATGAATTTCATAAGATGAAGGTCGCGAGTCCCAAAAGCCAAATCCCTGGTCCCGTTTTTTAATATCGGAAAAATTTTTATGTGATAAAAAGGCTATGCGCTATGAGTTCTTCAGACAAAGAAAAGAACAATGAACATGTCATCGATGTTTTATTCCAGCTTGGAGCAAACTACCTGGAAAAAGGGGAGTATGATAATGCAATAGAAAAATTTAAAACCCTGATTGAATTGGGCGCAGCCGACGCTAAAATGTATTTGAATCTGAGCAAAGCCTACATACTTAAAGAACAGTTCGATGAGGAAGCCCAGAAAATATTTGAAAAATCACTTCAATTTGAGCCAGGAAATCCAGTTTTAAACGTCATTCTGAGTCAAGTTTATCTGGATGCGGGCAGGGAAGATGAACAAGCGTTAAACGTGTATCGGAAGGCACTGAAACATAATCCCCAGAATGCTGACGACATCAGTGGAATGTTAATTAAGGCAAGTTTTCAGCAGGGAAATATAGATATTGCACGAGAACTGATCCAGCAATTTATCCATACACCAGAAAAGTTAATTAATTTTCTGCCGCTTTATATTGTCAATGAATGGAAACACCAGGGATTTGACAGGGTAACGCAATATTTAAAAAGTGCAATTAAAGTTCAGGAAAATCTATTTTATTATCGATGGCTGGTTGTAAATTTTTTGCAAGCTGAAAAGCAATCTTTCCAGCCCATTGAATTATCAGTTGAAGACTTAAATTTATGTAATTATTATCTTAAAAACATAGACTCTTTTAATCAATTACTGGATATATATCTTTATCCAGCAATTGAGCGGCTGTTGAAAAAAAATATTAAGAAATTTGAAAAACCGAACTCAAAAGAAATCGAAGAATATGAAATATTTCTTGCGGAGAATGCACTTTCTAACATCTGGGAAAAAGGTTTAATTAAGGAAGATGTAGCTCAAAATATTTTAAATCTAAAGGAAGGCAGTATCTGGAAAAAATTAAAACCCTGGCAGTTCCGCGAATCTATAGATGATGGAGAGGTCGAATCTGAATCGGAAGAAACAGATCGGATTGGCGCTATTCAAAATCAAGCTAAGACACTTATGGTCCTGCAATTAGAAAAGACCACATCTGATGACATCAATAAAACATTTCAAAAATCCATATCAACGATTTCAAAAGCTAAACAGGCTTTTGTCGGTGGATTTAAATTGAGTGATGGTTTTCTATTGTTCTGGAAAGATGTAAACTACCCGTTACGCATCGCAAGAAGCTTTATTCAAGATTATCCAGGTCAGAATCTTGTGAATTCAAATGATGAATCCAGGATCCAATTTGTCATTCATAAATTATCCCGAAAGGGGAAAGACGGAAAAAGAGATATTGCGAATGATTTACAGACCACCCTTTCTATATTTCAACTGGAACGTGAAATGTTTTTTCAGGATAATCATTCAGATCAATTAAAATCAATTCCAAAATGTCAGCTTCTTGTGACTTCTGCCCTGAAAGATAATTTTGATGGTGATGGTCAGTTTTCCCTGGAGCCGTTAGAACTATCCGCTCAACACCCGACAGCCGAAAAAGATTTACAGATTTACCGGTTAACCTGGGACGATTCTCTTGCAAAAATTAGACGAGGGGAAATACAGGATATTGGCCAATTTAAGCTGCTAAAAGAGTTGCATCACAACCAGATTTTTTCAAGTTTTAAAGCGATTGATTCATTTCTGGACCGCCTGGTTGTTGTAAAAATTTTGAATCCTGATTTCAAAAGAGATGTCAGCCAGGATTCAATTGCCCGATTATTTCTAAAAGAGGCAAAGTTCCTGGGACAACTGTCGCATCCCAATATTGCCATGGTATACGATATTGGAGCAGAGCGAGACTTTTGTTTTCTGGCTCGTGAATTCGTGGAGGGAGTGCCTTTAACGGTTCAAAAATCTATTAATAAAAAAATTAATGTGAGAAGAACCCTGGAAATCTGTCTTAACATCGTTCGATCCCTGAATTACTTGCACGATCAAAATATCTTTCATGGCAGGTTGCAGCCCAATGATATTTTCGTGCTGAATAACAATGAAATAAAACTTACCGATTTGCAGATCGCTGCATTTACAATTCCGCTAATGCATCTCCAGGGGGCATCGCTGAAATATCTCTCATACTTTGCCCCGGAGCAGATCGACAATAAACAAGCGGATAATCTAACTGATATGTTCTCATTTGGAACCATTATGTATGAAATGTTAACGGATTCTAATCCATTTTACAATGAAGATCGGGATGTACTTGCTGATAATATTTTAAATAAAACACCAGAACCGCCATCATTTTACAATTCGGATTTGCCCATCGAATTAGATCAAATCATCCTTAAAATCATGAATAAGATACCTGCTAAACGTTTTAAAAATATGCGGGAGTTGGAGAAGGAGTTGGTGAAGGTGATTGGTATTTGGGGGTGATTGGGTAAGTAGATAATAGGGTAACTGGGTAATTAGGTAGTTGGGTAACCAGGTAATTTCCTAACCTGGACAAGCCAGAATTTTCCTTCGACAGATTTTTATTATAGATAGATTCGACAAAGGAGAGCCAAAAAGAAAAAAAGAGATTTTTGTGTCAGTTCAGTTTTTGTGTCCAAAATATTTTCTCCCATTGGGCAAGAAATTTAGTGACAATTAGACGCTTATAACGCATATATCGACAAAATTTTGTCGATGTTCATATTACTGATACATTTTGTTCTATACATATTTTTAATTGTCAATACGCAATTGATAATTAATTTAGGTTCTAACAACCAAATACTCAAATCTCCCCCGAAACGCTTCCGGCGTCATTTGGGCAGCCTTTGCTAACATTGACAAATTGTCCGGTTCTTCAAAATCCTCTTTTTTAAGCTTAATCATATATTTCTGTGCCACAGCATACGAATCAGTGTGAATATCCACATAGCGGATTCTGGTTTTGCCTGTTTCAGAATCAATTAAATCCTCGAACTGAATTGGAACTAATTTTCCGGCATCGACGCAGATCAACGCGCTTTGTTGATTCTGATATTGTGGATTCAGCAGAAATTGAACCGCAGAATAACCCAGGTCACGGACATATTCACAATCGAACGGAATTGGCGCGGCACAACGAAGCGTGTATCCGATACTGGTTTCAACCAGGTTGATTTTCTCATCACGTTGGGCAAAACGACGTTCGATCTCTAGTTTGATCATTTTTCCCAATTCAATTTCTGATACTCGAATGTTTCCATAATCATCATATTCAATTCCACAGGGGGCGCTTTGCAACTCTTGTTCAGCAAATTTTGCAGCGATGCCCTCTGCAAGCAAGATCACGCCATCGGTTCTGCCCATGGCTTTGCGTTTGATCATGGCGCCTTCTAACACATCACAGACGCGCTGAACTGATATTTTTTCAGTTCTAAACTCTTCCCCGATGACAGCCAGGGTTGCGCCAGCCGCTTTGCAAATTCCCATTGTTAAATGCCCGGCTTTCATCCCCATGGTCACGACAATATACCAACGATTGGTCGTTCTGGAATCTTCCATGACATTCTGAACGAGCTGCACACCAACGTGTCGCGCTGTCTCGTAGCCAAAGGCTGGCAAATTTTTGGGCAGGGGAAGATCGTTGTCAATGGTTTTCGGAACGTGGGCAATTCTTAAATCCTTTGTTGCCAGCCTGGCAACCTGGCTTGCAGCGTAAACCGTATCGTCCCCCCCGATAGTGATTAAATAATTCAATCCCAATCTTCGAATCGATTCTAAAGTCGTTTTGAGCAGTTGTTCATTCTTGGTTGGATTAGCGCGGGCAGTGCGAAGAATAGAGCCGCCGGTGAAGTGGATCCGGGAAACATCTTTAATCTCTAATTCCTTAACATGTTCAGTATCGCCCTGTTCCAGCCATTGAAAACCATCCTGAATGCCAATCACATTTAACCCGGCATTTTTTGCCTCGATAGCAGCAGCAGCAATCACCCCATTGATCCCTGGCGCCGGTCCACCGCCAACCAAAATTCCAAGCGTCCCTTTTGATCCCATAATCGAATACGTCATTTTTCGACACTCCTTGGTTCAGCGAAGCTGCAATAGAACATTACATAAATTTATTGAAATCAAGAAAAAAAATCACCGCAGAGATCAAAATAGATAAAAAAAAGCATCCATTCAATCTAAAAAAAACATTCTTTTATTTTTGAAGTTTTATTTCTCTGTGGCCTCTGTGAACTCTGCGGTTTATGATTATAAAAATTTCTTGCCAAAAAAACAAAGATAAGGTTCCAAAGCTTCGCAAGGGTGAAAATCTTGAAATAATTCCCTACAAGGAGAAACAGAGGAACCTGAGTTTAAACGAAGTTTTATATCCGCCGAATAATCCTTTAAACAATTCTCCGTGAAACTCTGTTAACTCCATTGCTTCTTGTAAGATTTTTTTATAGTATTTTATACAAAAACTTTTAAGTTCCCATACAGTCGAATAATGTAATCAATCATAAATCTTTTTGCAAGTAATTTTTAATTAAACGTCATAAAAAATCTTGACTTTATGAAAATTACTTCGTAATTTTCAAAGTGACTATATTACTGAAAATTTGTTCAGAGAATAGATAAAACAAGTAATTTTAACCAAATGAGGTGTAATTATGGAAAATAGCGAAGATAAAGTAACCGGCGGTTCTTTCTTAAAAGGAATTCTTTTTGGTGGACTGGTTGGTGCTGTTGTGGCGTTGTTATATGCGCCTAAGAGTGGCAAAGAGTTGAGAGAGGATATCAAGAAAAAATCTGGCGAATTGAAAAAGGACGCGGATATTCTTTACGAGGAAGCCAAAGACAAAACGACCGACCTGATCGAGAAGGGGCTAAAGCAGGCAGAGGAGTTAAAAAAAGAAGCTGAAATGAAGCTCGAAGAAGCGAAAAGTAAAGCTGCCGAGATAATCGAGGAAAGCAAAAAATTAGCAGGGGAGATCAAGCAAAAGGCTGGAGAGACACTGGGTGAAACCAAGGACCTGGTAGAAGAAGGAAAGAAAACGGTGAAGGACAAAAAGAGTAAAGTTAAGCAGGCAGTGGACGCTGGCAAGGAAAAATTTCAGGAAGAAATGGGCAAAATTAAATCCAGGAAAGCTTAGTGCGCTGAAGCGTAGTGAATTAAGTTAAAAGTATTTAAAGTGATCTAAAGTTGTTAGTGAAATGTGTACAAATTAAATTCATGTTAATTTTACCAGGGAAACTGAAATGATACTCGAAATCAGTGTCGCAGTCATTGCATTCTTCATTGTGGTTTTTGTTATTGGGGCACTCTTCGTATTTGTTCAAATTCGGCGGGTTGCTAAAGAAGCTGAAAAATTAATCGATACCACCCGGCAGCAGATCACGCCATTGTCGCATAGTCTCAACCTGATTGTTCACGATGCCCAAAAAATCGTTCAGTCAGTACAATCACAGGTCGGCAAAGTCGAAAAGGGGGTTGACGAAATCCAGCAGATCGCGGTCCGATTCAGTGAATTTGAAAAACAGGTCGAGGAAAAAATCCAGCAGCCGGTTTTGGAACTGGTAGCTACAGTAGCGGCTTTTTTCAAAGCGTTGCAGGTATTTGTTGGGTTCTGGAGGAAATCTTAGGCGCTTACGGCGCCATATCGACCTTTTTATTGTCGATAATTCTTTGTCGGTGTTTTCAGAGATAAGAAACGGAATATTGGAATGATGGAATAATGGAATTTCACAAAAAGGTGTCATCAAAATTCCATCATTCCAGTTTTCCATTATTCCTTTTTTTCCAGCGAAGTCTTGAACAAATCTTAGGCACTTAGTACCACAACATCGACAAAACTTTGTCGATAATTGTTTATCTGTGTTTGTTCCTATCGGTGTTGAAGGTTCATTTTTGCAACCTAGCTACTAATAACCCGGTTTCAAATTCAAAAAAAGGATTTCACTTAAAATGAACATCCTAATTACTGGAAAACCAGGTGTCGGCAAAACCACGTTAATTCAGAAAGTAGTGGAAAAAATTGAATTATCATGCCAGGGATTTTACACCAGGGAGATTCGGTCTAACGCCAATAGAAGGTTGGGATTTGAGATTGTTACGCTGGATGGCAAAATTGCGTTATTGGCACATGTCGATCATTTAACTCCACATCGATTAGGAAAATATTTCGTCAATGTTGATAACATCAATCGGGTGATCGTTCCGTGTATTGAAAATGCCATCGAGCAAGCAGAGCTGATTATTATCGATGAGATTGGCAAAATGGAACTGTTTTCATCACTTTTTCGACAGGTTGTCTTCAAAGCGCTGGCATCGCCCAAAAAAGTTTTGGGGACAGTTACGATGGCGAATCTGCCATTCGTTAAAAAAATTAAATCTCGACCTGACGTTATTTTAGTTGAGCTGCGTCGGGATAATCAGAGGGAAGTATATCAATATATTGTTGATAGTTTGGTTTAGGCGCTTATCGCGCAACATCGACAGGTTTTTTTGTCGATGTTAATCATGTTTAAAAATTTTAATTGTCAATAGTGAATTGACAATTGATAATTATCCAACCTGGACGAGCCAGAACCAAAAGAACCTGCACTCAGAAAAATAATCTCTATTTTTTAATTCTGAGAGATTTCATTTCTGAGAGCTGAAAAGTTTTTGCTCTTTGGGCAAGAAATGTACTTTTTTGATAATAAAGACAGAAATAAATAATATGTTTGACGTAGATGACAAAGGAATTCGAATAACCGGCTCTGATTTTTACTTAGATGCCAAAAAGAAAGCACCCTGTTCATTTGTCTCCCATGCTCATTCCGATCACGTGAGACGACATGAGCGAATGATTGCGACGCCGGCAACAATCAGCCTGGCACAACTGCGGAATCGGAAGATCAATGCGATTCCCCTGAATTATCATCAAAAATACGCGGTCGATGATTTCGAGATCGAATTAATTCCATCAGGACATATCCTTGGCGCTGCCCAGATTGTTGTTGAAAAGAACGGCGCCAGGCTGATTTATACCGGCGATTTCAAGCCCGGCAAAAACCAGACTGCGGAGCCGCTGGAAATTAAGCCGGCAGATATTTTAATCATGGAAAGTACTTTTGGCGCGCCGCAATTTGTCTTTCCAAAGCAATGGGAAATTATCGAGCACTTGACAAAATTTATTGACAAATGTTTTGGGAGTGGAATTGTCCCGGTCGTCATGGGCTATGCCACAGGGAAATCTCAAGAAGCATTGAAAATATTGGGTGATCTGGATTACGCGGTCAGTATTCATTCATCCATTGCCCGGGTCGTAGAGGTTTATGAGCAGCATGGGATCGAGTTTAAAAATTACCAGGTTTATCAGGGCGAAGATTTACGAGACCGGGTGTTTTTGATACCACCTCATCTTGCCCGCAGTCATGCGGTGACAAAAATCTGGCACACCAGAAAATTAATCCTGACCGGCTGGGCAGCTCAACCCAATGCCCGAAACCGCTATCATGCCGATGAAGCCCTGGCACTAAGCGATCACGCTGATTTCAACCAGCTCATCGAATTTGTTCACCAGGTCCAGCCTGAGAAAGTTTTTATTACCCATGGCTTTGATAGCTTTGTTTATTATTTGAGAAAAGAGGGATTTAAAGCCATGCTGTTAGAGGAAACGCCGCAGCTTGCGTTGTTTTAGATTTGCGTCTGTAAGGGTCTAATTTAATTGTCAATTGTCAATTGACAATTAAAAAAATGTATGAACAGAATGAACAGTAATATGAACATCGAAAACTACATATCTCCCGAATGTATCGAATTTATCCGATTATCCATTCAAGAAGCCGACGGTAACGAAGTTTTTTTCGTTGGGAAAACCAATGACTTACAGGTCGTTGAACAAGTGTCTGTAATTGCCCGGGGAAATGACTTCGCAGTTCCGGTGGTCAGGGACGTGGCTTCCAAAAGCGATGTCATTATTCATAACCACCCATCTGGCGGATTGAAGCCGTCTCACAACGATCTGTCAATTGCTCACGATCTGGCCGGGGATGAAGTCGCCAGCTACATCGTTAATAATGAAGTGGATGATATATATGTCGTCATCGAGCCGTTCGATAAGCAAGAAAAGGTAGATATTGACGAAGATGCCATGTCTGAAACGCTATCGCCGGGCGGAATTGTCTCAACAAAGCTGCAAGGTTATGAACATCGTCCCCAGCAGTTAGCCATGATCAAAAAGGTTGCCGAAGCATTTAACGATCAAAAGATAGCTATTATTGAAGCCGGCACCGGCGTGGGCAAATCATTGGCATATTTGATCCCTGCCATCCATTGGGCGAAGCAAAACAACGAACGATGCCTGGTTTCCACCAACACCATCAACCTACAAGAACAACTCATCAAAAAAGATATTCCGTTTCTCAAAAAAGCATTGGGCATTGAATTTGAATCGGTGCTGGTGAAGGGCAGGGGAAATTATATCTGTATGCGCAAAATACAGGCTCTGGATACTGGTCAGCAGGATATGCTTGAGGATCAAATTAAGGACGAAATACAGTTGATCATCAAATGGTCAAAAGTGACCAAGTCTGGCGACAAGTCTGATCTGAATTTTATTCCCCGGCGTGCAGTCTGGGAAGAAGTCTGCTCCGAAAGTGATAACTGCCTGCGGTCGCGATGTGAATTCTTTCAAAAATGTTTTGTCACCCGGGCGCGGCGCCAGGCAAACAAGGCGCATATCCTGGTGGCAAATCATCATTTGCTGTTTGCTGACCTGGCTGTTCAGGCAACCGGCGCAAATGTGGCAGTGCTGCCCAAATATGACCATATTGTTTTTGATGAAGCCCATAATATCGAAGACGTTGCCACTGACTATTTCGGGGCAGGAATCACCCGAACCGGCATTGCCCGAATCATCCGGCGACTTCATGCGCAAATCGAAAATAAAACCACCGGCTACCTCAATATCTTTGTCAAAAAATTGAACTTTGCTTATACCAAACATCGGCTGAAAGATTTAAAAACCGCAATAGATCGCATTGACATGGAGCTCATTCCCCGCTGTGATGTGATCCTGCAATTCAATGATGAAGTGATGACTACACTGGGCGAATTTGTTCGCGATTACGATAAAAATGGGCAAAATGAAGCGAAAGTACGAATAAATTCAAACTTTCGAAAGACAACTGGCTGGAAATCCCACATTGTTCCCCAATTCAAAAATTTTATCGATTTGCTCAATCGCTTTTGCAGCGATCTATCACTGGTATTGGATAAAGTCGAATTTGCCGCCATCAAATTGGAAAAAGAGATAATATATACGCTGGTTGATCTTCACTCCCAGCGGAATAGAATTAAGGGTGTCATCGATGTGATCGAACAGATCATTTTAAAAGATGATCAAAAAAATGTCCGCTGGATCGAGGTGCAAAAACGTCGCACCACCAAAGACATTGTGCGGCTTCGAATCGCTCCGCTTGAAATTGCTGAATCAATGAATGAATTGGTGTATAATAATTATAAAACCATGATCATGACTTCTGCGACATTAGCCATCGCCGCGCAGCAAGGCAAGAGTGAATTTTCTTATTTAGCGCGGCAATTGGGCTTACATTTGGTCGAG
>CBFDBN010000017.1:0-21444 GCA_965603055.1 uncultured bacterium
ATTGTTTCTAAATAGAATTTCATTTTCAACCTCATATTATTAATTTTCAAGTTGCAGTATTTTTATTCTTACGATTCATATAACTTAAAATCTTACAGACAATATTGATACCTAAATAATGGCTTTGCTGGCAATTAAAATCCTTTCTCGTCCATTCAAATCTTTAAAAATTTCAACATCCTTAAAATCAGATTCCACAGCGATTTCTTTTATAAGTTTGCCTTGATTATAACCAATTTCAAAACCGATAATGCTATCAGGTTTCAAAATATCTTTTGAAATTTTTAATATCTGATGATAAAAATTGAATCCTTCTTTTCCTCCATTCAAGGCGATGTAAGGTTCAAAATTCTTTACTTCAATCGGCAATTCCTCATATTCTTCTTGTGAAATGTATGGAGGATTTGAAATAATAATATCAATTTTATTTGTCAATTCGAGAAAAAAGTTATCATCGAATACATCCGCTACTTTAAATCTAATTCGATCCTCAACACTATGAATTTGAGCATTTTTAAAAGCTGTTTTAATTGCGTCTGCATTAATATCAATGCCTAAAATGTGAGCGTTTTGTATATTTTTTGCTAAAGAAATAGCAATATTACCACTCCCAGTACCTATATCTAATACAGTAAATTTATCCTGTTGCGAAAAAGTTTTGTTACATATTTCAATAATTTTATCAACAAGAATTTCCGTCTCCGGACGCGGAATGAGTGTATGACGATTCACTTTAATTTTTAATGAATAAAATTCTGTTTCACCAGTGATGTATTGAATCGGTTCGTGATTCGCCCTTCGTTTGAGGAATTCTCTGAATTGATCTAATTCAGGGGTAGTCAAAGGTCGCTCAAAGTTCAAATAGAGTTGAACGCGATTTAATTTTAAAACATGTCCTAATAGCAGCTCAACATTCAGCCGAGGATTTTCGATTCCTTTTTTTTCAAGGTAATCCGTACTCATCTTGAGGATGTCGATTACCAGATAGTTAGAAGCTGTCAATGGCTACCACAATTTTATTTGTAAGGTAATGCAAAACAATTTGGCAATTTGTCCTTCTCAGACTATTTCCGACATGTTTAATTTTTCCGCACGATCAGCTATCTGCATTTGCTCAATCAATTCATCTAAATCGCCTTCAACAATTTTATCCAATTTATAGAGCGTCAGGTTAATGCGATGGTCAGTTACCCGATTTTGCGGGAAATTAAACGTTCGGATTTTCGCGCTTCGATCGCCAGTACTCACCATTGAGCGACGCGATTCAGTCAGCTTCGCATCCTCCTCTTCTTTTTTCTGTTCATAAAGCCTGGCACGCAATACTTTCAAAGCCTTGGCTTTATTTTTATGCTGGGATTTTTCATCCTGGCAGGTAACGACCATGCCGGTAGGGACATGGGTGATTCGCACCGCAGAATCGGTTGTATTCACGCTCTGCCCACCAGGTCCGGATGACCGAAAAACATCGACTCTAAGTTCATTCGGATCAATGATCACGTCAACTTCTTCCACCTCGGGTAGAACGGCAACAGAGGCTGCAGAGGTATGAATACGACCACTGGCTTCTGTAAGGGGCACCCGTTGAACCCGGTGGACCCCACCCTCATATTTCAATTTCCCGTAAGCATGCCCGCCACTTACCAGGAATGAAATTTCTTTGAATCCGCCGATCTCCTGGGGATGCCAGGTAAGGATTTCTATTTTCCAGCTATGCTGTTCAGCATATTTTGAATACATGCGATACAAATCACCGGCAAAAAGACAGGCTTCATCACCGCCAGTACCGGCACGAATTTCGACAATGGCATTCTTTTCATCTTCCGGGTCTTTCGGAATCAGTAAAACCTTCAAATCTTGTTCAATTTTTTCCTGCTGTTTATTTAAATCCTGGAGTTCAGTTTCTGCCAGTTCAATAAATTCATCATCGGTTTCGTTTTCAATAATTGTTTTCGCGCCTGATATTTGATCTAAAACTTTTTCATATTCATTATATTTTTCAACGATTTCAGAAAGTTCACTCTGTTCTTTCGCCATATCCCGAAATTTATTTTGATCTTTAAAAATTTCAGGATCACTTAACATCTCGTTGAGCTCCTGGTGACGTTGTTTTATTGTCTTTAATTTCTCAAACATATTGCAAAACTCCAAATTAAGCCTTCAAATCATCCACCAGAACGACATTGGGATCGTCAGTAAACTGGATTCCCAATGATCCTTTTAATGCGACCAGGGCAACCTCGAGCATGGATTCATCCGGTTCGCGAGCTGTTATCTTTTGCAGCCAGAGCCCTGGTTTGATAAAAAACTTTACCAATGGATTATTTTTCTTTTTATCGGAAAGTTTGATGATCTCATACGAAATTCCGCCAATTAAGGGAACAAAAGCCAACCTGATCAGGCGATCGGCTACACTTTCAGGACGACCCAGAAACATAAAGACAAAAACACTAATCAATAACACCGTTAAAATAAAACTGGTGCCACACCGGGGATGATGCGGTGTATAAGATTGTGAATTTTCAACGGTCAAATCTTTGCCATCTTCAAAGGCGAAGATTGTTTTGTGTTCAGCCCCATGGTATTGAAAAATTCGCTGTATATCTTTCCATAAGGTGATTAGACCGAGGTAAAGTAGAAAAACAATGACTCGAATTATCCCGTCGACTACGTTAAACCAGAATCCAGTTTTGGCGCCTAACATATCTGTTAATACTAAAGGAAGATAAAAAAACAGCGCCAATCCAATTGCCAGTGAAAAGATAATGGTGCTGATCAACCACAAATTGGAAATTCCAGTCTTTTGCTTGTTAGGATTTTCTTTCTTTTGTTCTTCAGCTACTGCTACATCACCGGAAAAGGCTAATGCTTTTATCCCGATAATCATTGATTCAATCAAAATGGCTGCCCCGCGAATAATGGGAAGTCCCCAAAATTTATTACGTTTGGTTAACGAAACATAAGGATTATTTTTTAATAGAATTTTTCCATCCGGCCGGCGAACCGCAACCGCAATCCGATCAGGGGAACGCATCATCACGCCTTCAATAATTGCCTGACCACCAACATTGATTTCTTTTTCTTCGGACAAGTTATTACCTCATAAATTTAAATGTGAAACGTCAAACGTGAGATATAAGACGGTAATTTGCTAAAACAAACTTTTCATGTCACGTCTGACGTTTCACGTTTACAATAATAGTAAAAAACGGAATACGCGATCCATGAAAATCATCAACCATATTCCGTTTCAAAGTTTTAAATAAAAATCAGCTAAGAATTTTTATCAGTTTCCAAATTATTCTTCAAACCATACTTTTTCATAAATTTTTCAACACGCCCGGTCGAATCGACGAGCTTTTGTTTTCCAGTAAAAAAAGGATGACAATTAGAACAAATTTCCAGGCTCATATCACCAACTGTCGAGCGTACCTGAAAAGTATTACCACAGGCACATTTCACAGTTCCAACTTCATATTTCGGATGAATTTTCTCTTTCACAAGAATTAACCTCCATTCCCTAACATTTTATATAATCAATTATGAATAACTTCGATATTCATTATACGTAATTCTAAATTCATTATTTCTAAAAACTAAATAACATAAGTTTACAATGAACAAAATAACAATATCTTCTCATTAAAGAATATCTTTTCCAATCTTAGTAATTTTAAGTCGTCAAATATAACAATATTTTTCAATGAATGCAAGAAAAAAAACAACTTTATGGTAATGCGTCAGTTATGGGTGTACATTGCTTACTGACCGGTCGCTAAATCTATTGAATTTCTGCATGGATTTTAATCTCAAACGACCGGTCAGTCCACCGGTAACTGACTGATTACACTTTATGAGTGCATTGATTCGATGAACTTTTTGTTAGACTTCGTGCCTCGCATTCTTTCCAATAAAAACTCAATCGCTTCAACCATGGTGAATTCGCTTAACAGCTTACGCAGAATCCAGACCCGGTTTAATTCTATTTTAGTTAACAATAATTCCTCCTTTCGAGTGCTTGACTTATTAATATCAATAGAAGGATAAATTCGTCTATCTGACAAATTCCGATCGAGCACTAATTCCATATTACCAGTGCCTTTAAATTCTTCAAAAATCACTTCATCCATGCGGCTGCCGGTATCGATTAAAGCGGTAGCGATTATCGTTAAGCTTCCGCCTTCCTCAATATTTCGTGCTGCACCGAAAAAGCGTTTTGGCTTATGAAGGGCATTGGCATCAACACCACCTGACAATATTTTACCACTGTGCGGAACGACGGTGTTATACGCGCGCGCCAAACGGGTGATGCTATCCAGCAAAATGACAACATCCTGTTTGTACTCCACCAGTCGCTTTGCTTTTGCTAACACCATCTCTGCAACCTGGGTATGGCGCTCGGCAGGCTCATCAAATGTTGAACTGATTACCTCAGCTTTTACCGAACGCTCCATATCTGTTACTTCTTCAGGTCGTTCATCGATTAATAGCACAATGAGTTTAATCTCAGGATGGTTTGTCGTTATAGCGTTGGCTGTGGATTTGAGCAGCATGGTTTTTCCTGTTTTGGGCTGTGCCACAATCAATCCTCTTTGCCCCTTGCCAATCGGGGTCAATAAGTCCATTATTCGAGTAGAATAATTGGTATGCTGGAATTCTAAATCAATTCTATCCTCGGGATAAAGCGGGGTCAGGTTATCGAACAGTATTTTCCTTTTCGCTTCTTCGGGATTCTCATAATTCACTGCCTCAACCTTCAACAGGGCAAAAAAGCGTTCATTCTCTTTCGGTGGGCGAATTTGACCCGAAACATTATCCCCGGTTCGGAGTCCAAAACGTTTTATCTGTGATGGTGAAACATAAATATCATCAGGACCGGGAAGATAATTATAATCTGGGGAACGCAAAAATCCATACCCATCCGGAAGAATTTCCAGCACACCCTCGGCAAATATCAATCCTTCTTGTTTGGTCTGTTCTGCCAAAATTCTAAAAATCAGTTCTTGCTTTTTTAGACCAGAAGCGCCAGAAATGTTTAATTCCTGGGCAACCTTTGATAATTCGGAAATTTTTAATGTCTTTAATTCGGCAATATCCATGATATCATCCTTTTTTTACTATTGTTCTTATATTAATATGATTCTATTCATACAGTTATTTAAAAATCATCGCTTTAAAAATGTTTACCAGTCACAACCTACTAGTCTATCCCTTTAATAGATATAAATTCTATCAAACAGGCATTTTATTGTAGCATTTAACATAGAGGTGTTTCTATTGAGGTTGATGTGGTGTTCAAAAATGAAGTTGCAATCCTACCACAATTTTTTATTCACTTACCCAACCAGTTGAAACGTTAATTAAAGATGTTGTTCAGCAACCGGGTCAAAAAAATGCCCTTTTTCCATATTAAAAACGATTTCTATATCATCTCCCACTGTTGGATTTTCGTCTGCATTCACCCTGGCAACAAATTGATGATTTCCAGTATTGAGGTAGAGAAAAATTTCATTTCCCATCGGTTCAACGACTTCTAATAAGCTCGTGGCTTTTGAGGCGTTCTGAATTCCCGGTGCAAAACCAGCCAGGTAGATATCTTCCGGTCTGATTCCAAAAATGATCTGTTTGTTTACGAAATTTCTCAATCGTTCATGAAATTTTTCAGGGATCGGTAGTTCTATTTTGTCTTCAACAAAAATCAAGCCAGGGTCGTTTTTAATTGTACCATTCATAAAATTCATCGATGGGCTGCCAATAAATCCTGCCACAAATTTATTTACTGAGTGATTATACAGGTTCAAAGGCGTGTCAATTTGTTGGACCAAGCCATCTTTCATCACAACAATCCGGTCGCCCATCGTCATGGCTTCCATTTGATCATGTGTCACGTAAATCATAGTTGTTTCTAAACGATTATGCAGTTTAGAAATCTCAGTACGCATCTGCACACGTAATTTGGCATCAAGATTTGATAACGGCTCATCAAATAAGAATACTTTTGGTTTGCGAACAATCGCCCTGCCAACAGCCACGCGCTGACGCTGCCCGCCAGATAGCGCCTTGGGTTTTCGATTTAATAGCTCTTTAATCTCCAGAATTTCTGCAGCTTCGTTGACCCGCTGCTCGATATCTTTTTTGGGAAATTTTCTTAATTTCAAACCAAACGCCATATTCTGGTAAACCGTCATGTGGGGATAAAGGGCATAATTTTGAAATACCATGGCGATATCGCGATTCTTTGGCGGAACAGAGTTGACTAATTTATCCCCGATATAAATATTCCCTTCGGTAATCTCCTCCAATCCCGCTATCATCCGTAAAGTCGTTGATTTACCGCATCCCGAAGGTCCCACCAGAACCATGAATTCTTTGTCTGATATGTCAATATTTACATCTTTTGCAGCGGTTACATTTTTATCAAATATCTTTGTAACGTTTTCAAGTCGAACGCTTGCCATAAAAACTCCATTTTCTTCCTGGTCAATTCTAAATTATAGTGTAGCGGTTTCGTATTACTTTTACTCCTTGCGTCAATCGCCTAAAAGCCTGGATTGTCATTTATATTCTTTCAGTCAAAGATATTTATAGAATTAATAATTACACAAGTATCATCCAAACCTATTATTTTCTTTTCCACCAGAAAATATGTCAAGTCAATCGTTACTTTCAAGGATATAGCCACCGAAGGATATTGGAAGTTATTTGAAAAGTAATTTAGGGGGGTGAGATAAAATAACCTGGACATTTGGTTTTTTTTAATTTCAGAAATAACCGCTTATAAAGCTTAATTAGTTAATTTATTTTACCTCACTCTTTAAATTCTATCATCCAGGTGAGTTAACATAGGGAATTTATAAAATTTTCATTTAAAAGTCAAGTATTTTTATTTCAATTAAAGAAAAAAATTAAATCGGCTTATCATTAAAGTAAGCCATAATCTCACTGACTAGATAATGAGAGCCAATGCACAATATAAGATCGTTTTTTTTCGCATGTTTTCGTGCTAAATTCAATCCTTCGATACTGGTTTTACTCTTATGGACTTTATCGACATACTTCAAAGCTACAGTGGCAATCATTGTCGGAGACAGGGCTCGCTGCGTAGCTGCTTTCGTGGCAATAAACAAATCAGCGAAAGAAGCTAACGGTTTAATCATGGCTGGATAGTTTTTATCCTTACATACACCGAACAGAACTATTAAACGATCATATCTAAAAATGGTTCGGATTGATTTTTTAATATTGACTATACCATTGGGATTATGTCCCACGTCTACCACGACTTTTGGATCCCGAGCGATGGCTTGCAACCTTCCCGGCAATTGAACATCAAGCAACCCGCGATAAATATCTCCGACCTTTATAGGTAAAAACCGGGAATTCAAAACAGTAACGGCGGTAACCGCCGAAGCCGCGTTCTGGATTTGGTGCTCCCCAATGAGAGATAATTTGAGCCGGGGAAATACCGAGCCATTAATTGCAATATCCAGCGAGGTGGCTTTTTCGCCCAGTTCAACCTTATTAACCGTGAGCAATTGATCAACACGAATATGTTCAACACGGCGATCCTGGCATATTTGACTGAAAATAGCGTTTACGCTTTTACTGCTGCTATTGCTAATACAGATGGTGTTTGGTTTAATTATCCCGGCTTTTTCAACAGCAATATTTTTACGGTTTAGCCCTAATTGTTTGGTATGATCAATTTCAATATTGGTGATGATACTAATTAATGGGGTGATGACATTTGTTGCATCCAGCCGTCCGCCAAGACCAACTTCAATGACAGCAATATCAACCTGTTGATCAGCAAAATAGGCAAACGCAATGGCGGTAACCGCTTCAAAAAAGGTGCATTTGTATTTCTTTATCAATGGCTGCAGCCGCTTGATGTAATATACCAGGTCTCCCTGGCTTATAGATTTGCCTTTGCATTTTATTCGCTCACCAATAGAAACCAGGTGTGGTGACGTTAACAATCCTGTCTTATAGCCAGCCGACCTCAAAATTGACTCCACCATTGCAGAAGTCGAACCCTTACCATTAGTCCCGGCGATATGAATTGTCGGGTATTGTTCATGGGGATTGTTTAATTCAGCAAGAAGAGAACGGATTTTGTTTAGCCCCAGTTTCCAGCCGAGACTTGTTAGATTGTTAAGATATTGTAATGCCTGATCACGATTCATGGTTTATGAAGAACCTTGTTGTAACAATCGAATTATTAATTTCATTTTTACACAACTTTGAAATTCCGATACAATGAAATAAAATCAACAGAATCATTGATCAGATTTTGAAACATCAAACATAATACAAAATTTACAAATTTGCAAGTGTTTTTTTCGTGCTAAAGTAATCACTCAGTTACAGGGGGACTGACCGGTCGCTTAAAGCTGAAACAAATACAGGAAATCAACAAATTAAGCGACCGGTCAGTAAGTCTGATCACCCATATCTAAGGAATTAATCACCAAACTCAACTGTGCAACAATTTACCGCCTACCGGGTAAATAATTGCACAAGTGTTAATAATAATTCTTTTTAATCGTCGAAAAGTTGATCAGTCTTGAGCATTCATCTGTCATAGAAAGATCAACATCCCCTAAGTGCTTTTAAAACAACAGGCGAAATTGTTACAATTATATGATATTTTCTCCTTATTTATTATCGATCTTCCTCCTGCTGGCATATATTTTGCATTAAGACTTTAGCAACCAGTTTTCTCTGTTAAACAATTTCAATCGAATATATTTTCAAAACGATTCCAATAAAATGAAGCTTAGAACTTACATCTTATGTTGTTTAATTTTAATCATCAACAGCCAGGGTTTCGGTGGTTTAACCGGAACTATTTCAGGAAAATTAATCGATCAAGCGACCAAACAGGGATTGCCCGGCGCGGAGGTCATGCTGGTCGATACCAAGCTTTTGACGGTGGCAGATAAATATGGAAATTTCACGATCAATAATATCCCCCCGGGTACTTATGATGTTCGAGCAAAAATGCTTGGATATACAATAATTGTGATGAAAAATGTAAGCATTCGAGCCGATTATGTCCAGGAGATCAATTTTGAAATGGTAGTTGAAGCAATAGAGGGACCTGAGATTGTAGTCATTGCTGAGAAACCATTACTCACCAAAGATTCTCCGTCAACCAGTCAAACATTATATTTTTCTGATCTTAATCGAAAACTCCCGGTAGATCAATTTTACCAGGCATTAAAAACACAGTCTGCGGTAATCAACGGACATATCCGGGGGGGAAGAAAGTACGACGCACTGTATATGATCGATGGTCATTCAATCCAGGATCCCTTATTTAGAGAAATCAGTACCGTAGTACCTTTGAGCGCAATTTCTGACGTCAATATTTTATCTGGCGGATTCAATGCCGAATATGGACAGGCAATGTCTGGCGTTGTCAATCTTTCCACCCGGGAAGGTAAAGAAAAAACAGAGGGATTTTTCAAAATTTATACCGATAACCTGGGATTGAAACTAAAAAATGATAATTTGAAACGGATGGAAATGAGCCTCGGTGGACCCCTGTTGTTCAGTTTCGGTGGTCCGATGTACGATTTGAATTACTATCTTTCCGGCACCATAAATTTTGAGGATATGCAATTCTCAGGGGATCAAACTACGATCGGATCGGTTGCTCCTCAAAATCATAATTACCACTATTCATCAAAGCTATCGTTCAGACTATGGAAAAAAATAAAAATCGTTTTTCAAAGTTTATCTTCAAGTTGGCAGCTTTACCAGTCGAACAGTCCACATTTAACAAATATAAAAGGCAAAGGGTCTCTTGACCAGAAGAAAGATAGCAATCGAATCAACTTCACGGTTATTCATACCTTAAATCCAAAATCATTTTACACGTTGAGTGGTGGGCGTGATATTATCAAGAAACACTATTTTAATAGAATCACATGGATTGAAGAAACAGAATCCGGTGTTGCATCTCAATTACAATCAAAAGAGAATGTTCAAAACTGGCAGGACCGGATAAATGAGCGGATCTACTTTTTTAAGGCTGCCTATTATCGGCAGTATGCATCATCCAACCTGGTTCAATTGGGTGCCAGTTATAATTTATATAAAATATACATGAACAATCTAATTTTTGACCAATTAACTGGTTCTCCTTTTTATAACAATTTTTCAGATCAGTTGTACGTCAAACCATACACATTCGCTCTTTTTGCGCAGAATAGAATTGAATATGGAGGCTTTATCGCAAATCTCGGTTTGAGGTTCGACTATTTTAATCCCAATATCACTTATCCGGAAAAATCTATTATTTCGCAAGGGGACACACTTAACCTGGCATCCCAAAAGGGCAAAGCACAATTTCAAATAAGCCCGCGCTGTGAATTTTCATTTCCTTTCCTTTTCAAGAATGATCGGTTATATTTGAACTATGGCTGGTATTTTCAAATCCCGCCGTTATACTATTTCTATTTAAACTCAAGATTGGCTTTCGATGCAAGTTACCCATTGATGGGTAATCCTCAATTAGAAGCTGAAAAGTCTGAGGCTTTTGAAATTGGATATCAGAAAGCCGTTGGTTCAAAAACGGTTTTGGGAACGACTTTTTTTATTAAAAAAATTGAACACCTGGTAAATACGGAGAATTATTACTCGGGAGAAGATTATCCATCTAATTATGCTCAATTTGAAAATCTGGATCGAGCATCGATCAAAGGATTGGAAATTTTTCTTGAGAAAAGACCCGGGGATAAACATTTCTATGGCAGGCTGAGTTACACCTACTGTAAGGCAATGGGGACCGGATCGTTTCCTTTACAGAACTACTATTCGCTCATTCAAAAATCGTTTTCATACCGGGGATTACGACAATATCCGTTAGCCTGGGATCAGCGACATAAAATAAGCTGCAATATTTCTTATTTAAAACCCCAAAAAATCGAGATCAATTTGCTCAGCCGAATAAATAGTCCTCTGCCATTACTGGATGAAGAATTAAGAACAATTGGTCGAGGAAGCTGGCGTTACTATCTCGATTTAAGGATTATCAAGAAATTTAAAATATCTAACGGCGAATTTTCTCCTTATTTTGAAATTTTAAATATTTTAAATGACCGGGAACAGGATCGGGTATATAATCCATATTACCTGGCAGTTGATAATTTTTGGATGTTAGGTTTAGATAATTATCAATATGAGTATGGCAGGCGGGTGAGAGTGGGGCTGATGATTCGTTTTAAATAGAAAACTTGGTAATTTAAAACTTCACAAAAATAAAAAAGCACCTTCTCATTAAAATTGAGAAAGGTGCTTTTTTAATATACTCGTTATAGATTAAACTATAACAGAAAATTTTAAAAACTCAGAACAATTGTAAATAGATGCCCGGTTCCTAAAATTTTAAAATCTGAGAAGGCATAATCAAAATCCACATGATTCACCACTCAGCAAGCAAACCGCTTCAAGAATGAGTGAAAATCAATCTCGTCCGCTTCCAGCCCATACTCATAAATAAAATGACTGGCTAACCAGGAAGCAACAATTGCCCGCAAATAATTTTGGGGCACACGTTTTAGAACCTCATCGATTCCGACCATTTTTACCAGCGTTGGTGGACAATGCTGTTCAACGACTGATCGACAAAGTGTTGCGTCCGTACAGAAATCGGATCGATGAATGGAATCGGAAACTTTATTGATCTTATCACTCAATTGATCGGTTAAAATCGCCATCGGTATCTTTGACTTTTTATTTTCATTCCATAACACCTCGAATTCTAACCTTGAATTCTCTCGAACGATATCCAGCACATCATTTACGTAGTTCTTTCGGAATTCTGGCGTTTTTCCGTTTTTAATAACCAGATGTTGTTGGTATTCTTCATCAGTCAATGCCAGCGAAGCCAGCACTTCTAACGATGAAGATGTTACGCCGCCTTTATTGGCAGAAGCATCCTTAAAAATAATAACGCCTTTTTGCTCCAATACCAGCCTTGCCTGTTGAGTTAAAAAGAGATTGGCGCCTTCTACAATATATTTAAATCGTGGCGTACCATTTTTATCCAGCAGTTGTTTCCAATTCTGAATGTTTATCGAATTTGGGCGTCCGCCACAGGGGACAAAAAGGTCTGCCTTTAATAATGGATTGAGATGGAAGGTATTTCGGAACGTCAAGCCATTTTCGACTTCAGTACCATCTGGCAGTATGATATTCCTGTCGTTGATGTGAACCAGGAATCCATTTTTACTGAGCTTTGATTTATCAAATTGCTCGACCATGACTCTTTTTTTCGCCAGGCGAGTCAATTCCTCACGATTGATTCCTTCCGGATCAAATAGCACACCGCTGCCATCAATCACACACAATGTTTTATCTTTAGAAATCAATATTTCATTACTGCCGAGATCGCCATCGGGACCGCCAGTTTGAACTTTGCTGATTTCCTGTTCTTCGATCCCTAATTTTTTCAAAATACCCAGTACATATTCATGGACCGAGTTTGTCGTCATCCCATACACATCATGTGGAATGCCGCCTTCAGATAGCGGCTTACCGGTGGAGAACGATTTCCAGAATTTATAGCCTCTTTCTCTTGCCCGTTTAGCTGCCCAACTCATAAGCTCGGCTGTGCCCTCGTCGGGACCGAGGAACAAAAGCTCTTCCTGTTCATAATAATCTTTAACTCTCTCATGCGGCAAAATAACATCCAGCAATCCATCCACGTATTTTTCAAAAGCAAATTCATTCTTATCCTGGTATTCTAAGTTTAAAAGAATCGTTCCCTTTGAGCCACCTTCAGGAATATCTTTATTTTTCTTTTGCTGGGTAAAGGCTAAATTATAATTCTCATCAAAAATTGAGTCCGAATTTTTGTCATAATTTTCCGCGTCACGTGATTTTACGATTCGAATACCGCCACGGGAAATATCACGAAACCGAACATGAAAACCTCGCAGCTCTTTGGCTAAAATCATAAAAATACTAAAAGGTTTTTCTTTATACTCGATTGGGTCTAAAAATTGTGTCGGGTCTAAACGGAATGCCAAAGAGGTTTTCTCTCGTTTATAAAAGTTGGTTTTCAAAACCACATTGTTGAACAGCAGGAAAAATTCTAATATTGCACGGTCGATTTCATGGGGTACATCATCAAAATTGAATTTAAAATTTTCTGTCGGGGATTTAATTTGTGGATCAAAGCGACTTTCAAAATGGGCATAAAGTTTTTTAATCATACCGGGATGATTGAATATAGTTCGGATAATTCGAGCTTCAGTATAAGAATCCTTTACTAAACGTGTTCTCAACGTATCTAATGTGTCGATCAAATCTGGTCGATCTTTTAATTCGTCAATCAGCGCCATATATTCCAGGTTGAAACTGCTAAGAAACTGGTGAGTAAATTTCCAGGCTCCCCGGGCATAAAACGCTTCGTGTACTGATAATATATTCTGTCGAATTAATGGCGAAAGCTCATTTTCGGGATTGACGTAGATTAAACTGATGTCGGTCACCATATCATTAACATGCGGTCTCGTGGACTCGGCATCTAAGTAGACTGAAATAATTAATCTTCCATTGGAAAACGGTTCTGCATATTTATGCTTGCTTACCAGACCGTAATAATTTATAATATCTGATATACCAGATAAAAATCGGTAACTCCCTGACATAGGAACAGAGACCATAAATCGAATTTCATCTCGCACCTTATCTGTCACCTCAATAAAAGGCTGGTTCCAGGAGATGGATTTTTCTAACATTTTCTGGTAGCGATCCCTTGCTTCTTCGGTCGTCATCTCTATAAATTGCTTTGCCGCAACTTTATTGATATCGATCTCGGTTAGGGGAGCATCTGGCATGGCATAAACAGGTCTTTCCACAAAATAACTCCTGAAACGAGATTCCAGGTCGATTCCCGGGGTGCGATAACTCTGTAAACGGTAGGCAGGAAATAGATTCTCCAGCCTTCTTTCAATCTCAATTCCTTTTTCGTGTACATCATTAATCAGGTACATTGCAGAGTTCTGCTGTTCACTCACAAAATCGACGTCCAATTGCTTGCTGCCCTGGTTAAGTGCGATTACTTCTGCGGCAAGAATCGATTCGATATGACTGGCAATGGTTTCAATCGGAGTCGTCTTAAAATAATATCGCACCATGCCAATTTTACAGAAAAAATTATATAATCCCCGTGTGATACGGTCTGTTGAGAAATTTCCTTTGCTTAAAATAATTTTTTCGATTTTTTTTAGACTTTGAACTGATAAGCCAGTTGTTTTTGATGCTTCTTCAAAAATATCCATAATACTGTTCTCCATAGTTTTTACAAATTTCATTCATAAGTTTTTAGTCCGAAGGTGAGTTGTTTAAAAAAAACTATAATTTTTTTTGACTCATTGAATAAAAATTTTACTGTTCAGGTATTAATATAATAAATTCTTGTAAAATATCAAGGATATTTTATTGAAGATGAGAAATCTCTATCTTAAACAAATGAGTATTATCGTTGTAAACATAATTATCAAAGATTCGGTAAGATTTTAACAAATGCACGTCGTATAAATAATCAGGCATTTTTTGCTTCAATCGATCTAGCTGTATTCTGTCCTGTAATATCAAAAAAGTTGGACGTTGTTGAACAAAACGATTTTTTTCGGTTTCAGGGCGAAAAATAATATTAACTGCTTTTATTTTCAGCTCAGTTGCTACCAATGGAGCAATATCACCAACCAATATTTTCGGTTCTTCCGGGTATTGATCCATCTGAAACTTCATATTTTTGATCGCATTGTAGTAAGAAAACTTGATGGTTAAATGATAATAACCAACCTGAATTAAACTGATAATAATGATACTGGTTAAAAGCCAATAATTATATTTTTTCAGTAACAAGTTTTTATGAGTCCAATAGAGCAATACAACAGCAAGAAGCGAAAGCCAGGGCAGATAGCAACTGAGATAATAGTGATGATCGCGAATAATTCGATAAACGCCAAACATGATTTGAAAGCAACATAAGATCGTAACAAAACCAATGATAATTAAAAGTTCTTTTTGAAGCAATTGAAAAGTATTCTGCCTGATTTTTGAGAAAAAAATAGCTGCCAGGCTAATTATCGCTGGCGTCAAAACCAGGGAAAATCGAGGGGGTGAATATTCAAAAAAGCCTAAAAACAAAATCCCACTGGCAGCCCAGGTCATAAACAAGATTTCTGGAAACGATATCTTTTTTCGTTTAAAAAGATTGATAAACAGGTAGCCAATATAAAAAAGAAAGATGGTATACAAGACTGGCATGAATGGAAATAATTTGAGATTTCCGAAGTAACGAGCATAATTGGATAGAATTTGTATGGGTGAACCGGGAATTTTTAAAGCTATGTTTAATTGTTGGAAGTAAAGCCAATCCGCTTTATGGGGTAAAATCCAGAGATAATAACATCCGATTGCCAACAGAATTAAAGTTGCAATAAAAATGGAAAGATGGATAATTCTTTTTTTCCATGACGAATTTGCCAGGTAAATTGTTATCAAAATAACTGACAGAAAGAAGATAACTGTTGCCTTGACGAAATATCCAGCCACCCAAAAAATTGTAGCCAGAATAAGCCAGATTGGTTTTTGCTTGTTATGATAAACAAATAACAATCCAGTGATGATAACCAAAAAAAGGACTAATAAATTTTCCAGTAATGCTAATCGATTGTAAATGATAAAAAAATAATTCACAGCACCCAAAATCAATGCAAAAATGGCAACGTCTGGATCGACAGATTTCAGGATAAGCCAGAGCAATAATAAAGCGAGCAAGCTATAAAAGATAGCCCCACATCGTACCGGGGCGAGCCCAACTCCCAGCAATTTGACAACCGCATATTGAAACAGCGAAAAAACAGGAACGTTCGACATCGCATTATAATCGTCCTGCAAAAGCCATTCACCGAAAAGCGCTTTATTGACCACATTATGGGCATAAGTTCCTTCGTCAACGTAAAACACACCGGATCGGGAAATATCGCCAGCCGAGGCATCTCCTTTTAAATTTATGAAACGAAACAAGAAGCCAATCAAGAGGATAAAGATCAATAACGCGATTTGTTTAATTTTTGCTTCTGAGAAAGAATTCATCATGAATGTTCAATTGCAATTGAAAAAATATTCTCCAACGGATTGAAACAACCCAACAGATAAAACCTCTTCTTGATAATGAAGCGATCACCAAGGGATTTTATTTCCAGTAAAGAATTTTATTCTAAAATCGAAAATCAAAAATCGCAAATTAAATCAGTTGGGTTGTTTCTATCCGTTGGAAAAAATCTTGAGCTAAGCCAATAAATCAGTACCATTGAAGTAATAATCTAATCTACAAACCGATATTTAATCAACGCCCAAACTGCTGGAAAAAAATCTTTCCAGGTTATCTTTTTCCCTTCGTCATAACTCCTGCCAAAATAAGTGATTGGCACTTCCACGACTTTTAAATTTCGTTTAAATATCTTTGCTGTCAATTCCGGCTCAAGGTCAAACCCATTTGATTTTATAGCAATATTTTTAAACACGTCAGCTCGAAAAACCTTGTAACCGCACTCCATGTCTGTTAAAATCGTATTATAAAGCAAATTGGTCAGTAGATTCAGAAATTTGTTGGCTAAAAAATTCCAGAAATAATAAGCACGATGCGGACCGATAAAGCGGGAGCCATAGACAACATCTGCCTGCCCATATAGAAGCGGTGCTAACAATGCTGGATAGTCTTCCGGTTGATATTCAAGATCAGCATCCTGGATGATAATATAATCGCCAGTAATATGAGTTTGCGCGGTACGAACGGCTGCGCCTTTGCCCCGGTTTTGTTGGTGCACTAAGACTTTTATATTGGTTTGTTTTATGTTGTCGAGAAATTCACGAGTCCCATCGGTTGAGCCATCATCTATAATGATGATCTCAGTTTGATACGGTAATTCTTGAATTTGCTCCAATACCTGGGGCAGTGTTTCTCGCTCATTTAAAACTGGAATGATGATTGAAAGTTTGAAAGATAGTTGGGATTTACGCTTTGAGAGCCTGGACATTTATTTCTCCAGCTAAATATAATAAATGAAAGAGAAAAATCATTTATAATCGATCGAAATATTTCATCGGTTTCCGTCTTAAATGTCAAAAAATGGATTATTATGCTGTTGTTATTAGAATATAGCGTTATTTTATGATTTTACAATAAAAAAAGATTTTAATTTAACCTAAAATTCTTCAAAGTAACATTTATAAATACCAGTTTTTTCTTCGACTTCTATAATAGGTATAATATGGTTGTTTTCAAAAATATCATATCCTTCTTTTAAGTTTGCCCAAAAAGAAATTAACTGATCGTTTTTGTTAAAGCGTTTTTTGAGATCACAAAAACCCTCTGAACTCAACATTTTTGGAAAAATGTGAACAGGAATATTTTTTTTATTATGAGAATAAGCTTCAACAACGATTAAATATAATTCCTTCATCTCATCTCTGGTAATAGGAATACATCCCCATGTTACACAATTTCCAATAATAAAAATATTACCACCAAGATTTCCATGTTTACCCAAAATTTTATCCGATGAATTTGGATAATTAATCCTCATAGATAAATAATGACTACTTTGTGGATTAAAACGATCAATGAAATAAAATCCTTCTGGAATTTGTAAATCGCCTTCTTTCCGTTTAGGACCTAAAGTGCCTGAAAATGCGCAGAATTTATAACTACAAGATTTATTTCGCTATCTATGGTAATTTGAAAATCATAATGATTTAGTTCAAAGTGGCTGTAAGTCAATTAACATTGAGTGTTGTTTGCTTTAAATATATGATATTTCAAAAGCATTGTCAATAAAAAAATAATATTTTATTGTATCGGAATTTCACAGTTTGTCTAAAAATTACTATAAAAGAATGGAAATTTTCAGGTTAAACATAAGGCGGGGCATCAAGGCTGAAAATTAATAAACGAACCATCCTATATCTCATCCCCAGTAAAGATTGTTTCTTGGCAGCATTCTTATTGGGAGAAGAAGCAGTTGCCCAAGCAGAGCAAAGCACTTTACCAGAATTTACATTGGTTGTAATCAGAAATGCGAGACCCAGAGAGAAAGCTGCAAAAAAAAATCCCGGTGTAATTTGAAAATATGATTTGCATTATTCAAACTTTTTGCTATATTTATAAGAGGTTTTTAGCCTTATGTTTTTAATATTCAATCCCCATTCGCCTCAAAATCCCCTTCCCATTCTCATTCTGCGGATTCAACTCCAACGACTTTTTATAATTCTGAATCGCCAATTCCTTCTGCCCATCATTCATGTACGCCTCGCCAAGACTATCATAAACATTCCACGAATCAGGATAGGCTTCTATATTTAATTTAAATATTTCAATTGCCTCTTTAATTTTCCCCTGTCCCATTAATCGATAGCCCAGAGCATTAAATGATGCTTCGTCAAAATAGTATTCTTCCTTTGTATCAGCTTTTATCTCATAGTATTTCGTCAGTGCAGCTTCTATCCCTGATTTTTCAATTGTTTTTTCAACGATTGTGACCGCAGGAGTGAACAGTTGTCGCCAAAACGCAGTGATATTATTCTGTTGAAATCGTTCCAGCGCCGCATCAGTGTGTCCCAATTTTTTCAAGTAGTAATATTTTTGTTCAAGTGGGAAACGGGTAATGGCTGTTTCCAGATTGAGCCCCTGAGCTTTAACTGTCTGAACGCCTTGCCACAGTTTCACGATGTAGTCCCGCCACATCACAAGCTTTTCTTTACTCCAAATTTTCCGATGACCTGGGATAACCTGCGCGACTTTATCTTTGCCATCGAGAACGATACTCAAAACTTCGATCCAGCGGGGGATATCCAGTTCGGTCATGCCTGCGAAAAGCGGCAGCCAGCCGATGTCGAGAAACAAGTCGCCCGTTAGAAGCAGTCCTTCCTCGGGAACTTGAATCAAAATGTCACTTCCCGAATGGGCTCTGCCGAAATAATACAACTTCAGAGTCAAATCTTCCAGGTCTAAGGTCATGCGATCGGTGAATGTCTTTGAAGGCGGGACAGGTGTAAATCCTTGTGATAATCCTTTATAAAGACGCTCGTCGAATTCGATGCGATGACGAATATTTTTGGCTTCTTCAGAATCGGGATCGAGCGTTGCCAATCGAGGTTTGAGATCATCGATGTTTCGCTTGCTGCGTGCTACCATGGCTGAAACATCGACCGTTCCAGGTTGCAAACGAGCAACACAATTTTCATGTCCCACAAAAATTGCTTCAGGAAACACCTGGTTGCCCCAGGCGTGATCCCAATGATGGTGGGTGTTGATGACGTAAACAAAATCGCTACGACCGAATTCTTGTTCGATGATTTTGCGCATTAATGAAGCGGTATAGGGAGAACCTGTAGCATCTACAACGACCAATCCTCTTTTCGATGCCAGGGCCACGACGATATTTTCCATTGGCGAATCTTCGGTTAAAACCAGGGCCCTGTCACTTAAGCGTTGAATACGAATGGGATTGTCGAAATTTGTTTGAGTCGCTCCATTGATGACGATCATTGACAAGAAAAGTATTGTGAATAAGACTTTTGATTTTTTCATTTCTCATTTCTCCTAATGTTACAAAACAAACCTTAACACGTAAATTTATATCACCCACGCATAACTCAGCTTCATGAAGATCGTCCGATCACTTTGTGTTAAATCATAATCTTGATTCCCAAAATAGTTATCGGTATAGCCAAGAAAGAACACCGTGAACGGATTTATTTTGTATGAAAATAACAGTTGCGTGAAAAAGTGTTTATATTCTGGATATTGATCAACGATGTAATTATTAACGTTATAGTCGTAATTGACATACTGGAAGATGCCCCGCACAAAAGTACGGACATTAAAATGATATACAACAGCCATCTGACTGATGTTAGCTGAATAAAGTAGAGCATCATTGACCGTCATGCGTTCATATGTGTGATCGAAATCCAATTGTATGTGACGTCCGATATTAAAGCTAAAATATGGCTCCAGTTGGAATCTCTTCCCAAGCCTGGTATTGGCGTAATCGATACCATCTCCAAAAAGTGTATAAATATGAAACCAGATATCTCCTCTTGGATAAAATCCAAAACATGAACTATAGTACATCAAATCGAATTTCTTGCCGTCATAAACTTGTTGTAAAACATTTGCTTGAAAGTGTGAGTGCGATCGCATAATTCCCTGGTATTGAAACCTGAGAGAACCACCTTTTCTCAGCAAACCGCCGTTTTCATCTTCATAATAATTCAATTCGTTAGAAACACTCAAGTTTGTCCACCAATTACCAGGTTTGCCGATCCATGAATGATTAATACCGCCTTCCACGTTTTGAAATCCCACCATCGGAATAAAACCCATATCAGCACGAAATCCGGAACCAACATTGTCGTAATCCAGCCACCAGCCCCAATTGCGAGCTTCGTGATCATACTCAAAAGCGATAAATCGGTCATTAAATTTGCCATGTTTTTGGCTGAAGTCGGTCGCTGTTTGATCGGGATATTGAGTGCTTGATCCGAGAATTTGAAGATTGATGCGATCCGAATTGGTGATGCGTAGATTGCTGTCAAATCCCACCAATCGATTGAAGTAGTCGTTCCCTTCTCGATCGGTTGCCATCAATCCAACTGTGTATCTCGTTCCCAAATCCTTTTTATAGCGAAATACAGCCGCAGTATTGTCACTATCAATCGAGGTCGATGAAGAGGATTGACTGCCAGGGAAGATCAAATTGGTGAGTCGATCCCTCACAACATAAGCGCCAATGGTATGCCCATCTTCCTTTCCAGTCAGCTTCATTCCCCAGGAAGGATCACGCAGGGTGCGGGTGTACACAGCACTTTTGAGGGTTGAAAAATAATCAGAGCCTTCGGTGAAAAAGGGGCGCTTTTCTTGATAATGAAGGGCAAATGGCTGGTTGATGTCAAGCTGACGGGCATCGGCTTCGACCTGGGAGAAATCAGGATTCAGTGTGCCGTTGAGGGTGAGATTGGCAGTGAATCCCCATCGAGCCGAAAGCCCAGCTTCAACATCTTTATTTAATATTTTGAAATTACCCTTGGGCAGCTCGGAGCGCTCATCGGTACGGACTCCTGTTAGCGTTGGGACAAGCTCGATATTCCTGCCAGGTGTAGCGCCTTCAAAGCCACGAAATTTCAGAAATTGGGCGACCTGGCTATCGTTGTTTCGATCGAATTGGACAGCGTCGATATGAGAGGACACAGAGCGTGGATAAAGCCGCCGCAGGTTCATTCCCCAGACCTGATCTCCGTTAGATCGCTGAAAACGAAGCTGGTTAAAGGGAACCGCCATCTCGACCGTGTATCCCCAATCAGTAAGCTGTCCCCGGGATTCATAAATGATATCCCAACTGGCGCCGTGATGTTCAA
>CBFDBN010000018.1:0-21271 GCA_965603055.1 uncultured bacterium
ATCTTCCCTTTCCCGACAAATCATCGGGCATTTTAAGCCAGTCATAAATTCAACAACCTCATAAAATCGATCATAATCATGCAACTGGTCAGGAAACACACATTTTGCCGTCCGATCGAATTGATATTTGTCCAATGTCATTTTGAAGTCCTTTGCTGCATCAGCGATCACTCCGGTATAGCCCAAACAATCGCCACAATAAAAACCACAATAGGCAAGCAAGTTTTTTCTAGTATTCATCTTTATTTCCTTTATTTGAATTTTTTAACTTATTGTATCCCTTATGCAAATAAATTATTGATGCAGATGAATAAGAGAATATCCAGAATCAAGCATCCAGTATCCAGGCATTCAATATCCAGCATCAAAAAATTTTTTTCACCTTACGCGCAACGCCCCACGCCATAAGCTCAACGTTGCTCCTGCCACAACTCAAAAACCCGATCCATCACAAACTGCTTTTGCTTGAGCATCTCATTTTTAGAAGAACACATCATTTTACCGGCAGCAGCGCCCTTATGCCCATCGCCGATATTCAGCTCCCGCATAATTTCACCGACTTCTTTGGCATGATCCTCATTGTTTAAATTTAAACTCAATGATAATGAAAAGCTGAGGTCATTGGATTTTATGCCGCGTTTGAACATATTTTTGACTTCCAGTACAGCAAGCGTCCCGGGATAGAGCAGGTATGCCAGGTTTTTGATAACAAAACCGGGTCGATTGAAATTGGTTAAATCGAGAACTATGATTTCATTTTGTTTGTCCTGGGGCAGAAAGTAACTGTTTTGTTCGATAATTTTGAGCATTTCGCTTTCTTCGGAGAGATAGACCTGGTATCGTTCCGCCACTTCCTGATTTTTCGCCACCTGTTCGACCGGATTGCCTCGAAGCCACTGTACCAATCGTTTTAAATATCTTCTTTTTTCCTTGGCATCGCCAGAGCGGGAACGAATGGTGGCGTCGATGATTTTGGCAGGTGTTTCTGCCCGCCATTCTTCGACAGATTGAAAGTCGAACGAATCAATCTTATCAGTTTCATCGACCAGTGGGATAAAATAATCAGGTAATTTGTGGTCATCTTTAAAATAATTGAAGATCACACGGGCACATGAAGGCTGTAGATCAAATTTTCCCTCAATTGAATCGGGATCGATATTGCGGTATTGCAGTTCCTGCAAGTTACCCTCGTGATGATCAAACCATAGCCCGCATTCGAGAGGGTAAGGGAGATCGCATACAATATCGTTTTCGGTTATCGTCAGGTCGGCTCGAGCGATATTACCCGGTCCGGCAAAATAGATTCGATCAATTTTATACACATAAGAACATAAGGCAGCAGAAACAACGCCATCGAAATCATTATGGGTGATGATAGATTGGTACATTTTCTGATGTTTCCTTTCACTGTGATTTATTTTTCTGAAAACGTTGAAAAAGCGAAGCGATTTTTTGCCAGATATTCTTTAGCCATTTCCAGAATGATGATATTTGTTTTGGAGGATGCAAAAGGTCGTATCTCGTTTGATTGTAACTCTCCTGTTCATCAATATTTAAATCCAGCCGGCCAAGGTTTTCATGGTATTCCAGGTCTAATTTTTTAATCTGGTTTTCTTCCGTACCAATTACTCTCACTTCAACTTCGGTCCAGCCCAGTTGACGGCAGGCTTCCAATCGTCGGAACCCGCTCAGCAACTCATTGCTTTCATTGACAATAATTGGTGTTAACAGCCCAACTTCCTGGATCGAAAGCTTAAGCTGGGAAAGGTCGCCGGTTTCCTGGCGGATTCGTGTACCGATTTTGATGTCTTCAATTTTAAGTTTCATGATAACCCCTATTTTTTTAATTATATTGTATCACTCTAAACTTTCGCATTTGTAAAATGTATTAAACCAATAGAAGCATTCATTAATTTATTTATTAAATTTTAGTGCCGAATAACTGTCATACCATTGTTTCTCGGCCAAATTTTCCGGAGCCAGGTAGCTGACTTCGGGGTAATGCCCGCCGGTTGTTTTATAAGGCAGATAGTATAGGTAATACATGTTAGAATTTGGATTGGGCTGGAAAATGATGTCCCCAGATTCATTATTGATATTGGTGACAATTTTATTATGGATCGGCTGACCGGATTTAGCATCAATTATGACCACATCTTTTTCGTGGGGATTTGGGTCGCTCCGCCTCCAGGGAACATGCGCCCAAACAGTTTTCTCACTGCCATCTGTAATAACTACAAAGCGATGATTCCCGTTGGAAACTAATGGCTGTCCATAAGGGTCAGGTTTCCAATTGCCGGATTCATATTTTATTCCATTGACCAGGCTATCCCTATGCTGAAATTGTGGTTTAAGATAGGTTATTCCATTTTGCCCGTGCAAAAGGGAGACCTCATAAGCGAACAACAGCAGCAGAAGAATTTTTGGCGTTGACATCGTCTTTTTCATAAGTATAAGTTCAGCGATTTATATTTATTTAGAAAAATGAAGTGTTGCTCTTATGTACGAAATTAAGAGCGAAGCGATCTTAGTATGGGAAATGCACCCTTTCAAAGGTTTCAAACCTTTGAAAGGGTTTTAATCCGAAAACCATTTCATCTTGAGTATAATTGATCATTAATATAAATTATCATAATAAAAATATCAACCAAAAAAGTAGAAATTACTGACTGAATGAAAAATCCACCATTTGGAAAAAGACCGACCGGTCAGTTTTTGATTTTTAAGACAGACTAATTAAAAAACGGTGTTATTTTAACGGAATTGCTGGAAGTCTTTTCAACGTTCTGCTAACGGGATCCACCATAATACCAACAGATTCGAGAGCAGTGACACCCAAAATTGGCTCTGAGCCAGGCTCGCCAAAAATCACGCGACCAGCAGTTATCTCGCCCATGAATTCAATGCGAACGAGACCATAGGGAAATTCTTTAACAGTACTATCAGCAAGTTCATACACCATTTTCCCTTCCCTCAAAACACCGATTTTTTCCAACTCATCGGCTGGAGCTAAAGAATCAGTGGCTCCAGTATCAACGAGAAAAATTGTCTCGTAACTTTTGCCGGGTTGTTGAAGACTCGTGAGCCTGGTCGTGACCTTCGTTAATCCCATCTTTTAACTCCTTAAAACTTTGTGATAGCTAAAATAAAATTTAAATTACATTACGATTTAGACTAATATAAAATATCCCAACATAAATGTCAACAAAAAAAATTATCGAATATTTTGTACTTTCTTTTTTAAAAAATAAAAAAAGCCCTGGCACCGATCCGGGGATAAGTACCAGGGCGTTTCAGCATTGAATGAAACGATTCAATTATGCTGGAGGACCGGTTGTGTCTTCTAAATTTTCATCCCAATAGCTTTTGGCGCCACCATTATGACCAAACCATTCGATATAACCCGCTTTGGTCTCTGCATTCCAGTAGATCGTATTATTCATATTTTCTGAAGCATCAAAATAAATCACAAAGCGATCAGTTAACTCAATACCATATTTCAAATAATCGCCAAATTCGTTGCTTGTTGCTTTAACATTGGTGAAGATTAATTCACTGTCATTTTCATCTATAATTTCCCAATCAGCTTTAATCACTTCTATTAATGAGTCTGGGGACTTATCATCATGAAATATCCACCATCCTTCTTTATTGCCAATTTTGGAACGACCATGATACCAGGGGAAATGATCCAGATCAGGTGTATGGGTATTGCTCGATATATAAACTTCCCATACAACTTCCGCATTGGGAGTATCAATCCAGCCAGCGAGATCAACGCTAAAAGTGTTCGGTACTTGTTCAGCGGTAAATATCCAATGCCATTTTCCATCTTCCTCCAAGGTGGGTTGTTGGCTCAAGGCAGCAGCTAACACGGCTGTTGGTACAACAGATGCCAGGAAAACAGTTGTATTAAGAAAGGCTACACGAGCTGCAGCAGCAACGAAATTGTGTTTAGACAGGGTTGTTTTGTTAAGAGTAGAATTGGACATTGGTTTAAAAAAAGATAAATCCGCTTGCATGGATTGAACCGGCGGGAGTTCTGGTGCGACATCTTCTGGCTCTGTGGGTTCCTTTTCACAGGTTGTTAAGCTGAAAAAGAAAACAATCAAAATTCCCACTGCCAGTAATGTATTTTTTATGGCAGCTTTCATGGCGTCCTCCTCAAGTAGGTGAATTGCAATTTGCGACTTTAATTTAACATCTTCTCAGAAAAAAAAACTTGATGTAAGACACATTTACTGAAAGAAATGATTTGCATTTAAAATTTTTGTTTGTTATTTTAAGCAATGAGAATAATAAATATAGCCTTGATCACTCACAAATTTTAACCATTGATCAGGAAAAATAATTATTAACGAAAAAACTCTATGCAGCCAAAACGCTACATTGTTTGGTCTAAAAATGAAATTGACCTTGCTGATCCGTGGCAAAGAAAATGGTACCTCCAACAGGTTCTCACCCACGGTCGGGCTGAGGATATTGCTGAATTAGATTGGGAAGAAATTAAGCAGTTGCTGCCAGAATTAAATTTGCCGAAGGAAGTGCGACGTTTATGGGAGGACTATTTTAATCATGTTACATAGCAAGGGTATTCTGTCGACAACCCAGAAACGTATATTAGTATTTTTCGGCAAGCTCAAAGATTCTACATCCTTTAATTTGACCAATGGAACGGCTCTATCTGATTTCTACCTCGGTCACCGTCGCTCGTTCGACCTGGACCTGTTTACTTCAGATAAAGGTTTGATTCTACCATTCTCTCGAACTGTTGAAGATGAGTTTCCGAAACAAGGTTTTTCTGTCAAGGTCATACATCGTTTTCAGTCTTTCGTGGAATTTGAGATCGGTGAGCAGGAGGAGAAGGTCAGAATTCAACTTGCCCTGGATTCTCCTTTTCGATTCAAACCACCAGAAAAATCGGATATTGGAATCATGGTGAACAATTTTCATGACCTGGTGGTGGATAAATTCCTGGCTTTCTTTAGTAGAGCTGAGCCACGTGATACAATAGATTTATTTTTTATCTTGAAAAATACGGATATAAACGAACTACTGGAGTTAGCTTCAAAGAAAGATCCTGGGTTCGATCTCTATTGGCTCGCTATATCATTAAAAAGGGTGAAGGATTTTCCAAACGAAATAGAAAGATGGCCGGTTGAAATGATCGTTCCAGTGAAAGCGATAGAAATTAAGGATTTATTTTCTTCAATGCTATTGAAAATCATGGACGAGATACAAAAAAAGTAAGGAGATTCTCATTCTGTGATGCAGGTTGCTTCCTTTTTGTAATCCTTTCATAGGTTTGAAACCTTTGAAAGGGTGAGACATATCTTCCGAAACTTAATGGCATTGACCTGTTAATAACAATCTTTTTTTTTGATTTTGACCTGTCCAGGTTGGCAAACATAGGACAAGATGGCATCTCGTCCTACATTAACAACAGATCAAAATTGAGTTGTTCATCTTTGGTGAATAATTTCCGATAGAAAAAGTAGAGTATGGTTATGCAGGAAATTGTGACTGATGTTGCCAGCATGTACATAATGATAATTTGATAGCGGACCGACTGTTCTGGAGCGACCCCACCGATAATCTGCCCGGTCATCATCCCTGGCAATTGAACTATTCCGACGATCATCATGGCATTTATCGTGGGCATCATGGCGGCGCTGGCAGTGTCTCTTAATAACGGATTGATCGCTTTAAGAGGTGACGCGCCTAAAGCCAGGGCTGCCTCAATCTCCCGACGGCGGCTGCGGGTCTCACCAATCAATCGATCTATTGCCAATGCCGAGGCATTCATGGCATTTCCCAGCATCATGCCTGAAATCGGGATCAAATATTGCGGCTCATACCAGGGTCGAATCCTTAAAATAAGCACAATAAGCGTAGCCATGGCAATTCCCGCTCCCAAAAATATTGACAGGGTAACCACTGGCAAAAGTCCTTTAATTTTCGTCTTCTGTCGTTTGACCGCATTATATCCGGCCACAACTGCCATGATGGCAATCATCAGCAAGACAAAGTACCACTTTTTAAAGCTAAAAATATATTTTAAAACATAACCAATAATCATCAGTTGGATGAAAGTGCGAATTGTCCCGATCAGGATATCCTTTTCAATTCCCAATCTTCCCTGGAATGAAATGACAATGGGAATCAAAATGAGTACCAGGGCAATTAAGACATCAGTATAACTTAGAGCTATGTATTCCAATTTATTGTATTACCAGTAAAGTCTTTGTTTTTTTTGGTAAGAGTTTTTTGCGTTTAATTGGTACACTGTTAACTAACAACTTTAGATCACTTTAGACACTTTAAAATTTAGTCACTGCGCTTCAGCACGCTATAATTCTCCTCGGGTGAATTTTTTTGCTAATTCAGTTTTGGGCTGTTTAAAAAAAGAATTTGCTTCACCGTACTCAACCATTCGTCCTTCAATCAAAAGACAAATCGAATCAGCGATTCGTCTGGCATGTTCCATCACGTGGGTAACCATGATAATACTGGTACCAAAATCTTGATTAATTTTCTTTACCAGATCGAGTAGATTGTTCGCTGCGGAAGGATCAAGTGAAGAAGTCGGCTCGTCTAAAAGCAATACTTTGGGTTCATTGGCTAACGCCCGGGCAAAAGAGACACGCTGCTGCTGCCCCACTGACAATGTTTCCACATCCCGGTTTGGATCGATGTCCCCTAAACCAACAATCTTTAAATAATTTTCTCCGAAATCGTTTGTAAAATTTTCGTTGTGCAGGTGGGGACCAAAAGAAATATTGCTAATAACCGTCCCCCTGAATAGCGCTGGCATCTGAAATACCATGCCAATGTCTTTTCTTAATAGTCGCGGTGGGATATTATCATAATCAGTTAGACCGTAAATGATATTACCTTCGTCGGGAGTTTCCAATTTATTCAATAATCGCAGCAGCGTGGTTTTTCCGCTTCCCGAAGGACCGATGATTACCTCGATACATCTGCCGCAAAAATCAACTGTCACATCTGACAAAATGGTTAAATTCGTGACTTTATTGTCATCCTTTACTTTTTTTCGCTTCCAGACATGCCTGACAGAAATCTCAACCGGGTGCTCATTGGTTTCCATACTAATCCTGATCTTCGTCCTTCTCTTTTTTATCTTTATTAGAAGAACGATCCTGGTTTTTATACTGTTCAGCCATCTCTTCCAGCTTTGTTTCTACTGCCCAGTAAATGGTTCCTTTAGGAAATTTGCCACTTTTCTGTCGTTTGCCGGCTTTTTTGCCAGTTAGAATCTCGATCCCTTCATCAACCGTTGCAACCGGGAAAATATGAAATTTGCCTGCTTTTACCGCATCGATTACTTTTTCATTGAGCATTAAATTTTTTACATTCGTCTTGGGGATAAGAACACCTTGCTCGCCGGTCAGACCTTTTGCCTGACAAATACTGAAAAATCCTTCGATCTTTTCATTCACCCCGCCAATCGGCTGGACTTCGCCTAACTGGTTGACCGAGCCGGTGACAGCAATTCCCTGGTTAATTGGAAATTCTGATAAACTTGAGAGAATGGCATATAATTCAGTCGAAGAAGCACTATCTCCTTCAATCCCTTCATAGCTCTGTTCAAATGTGATACTGGCTGACATCGAAATCTGCCGTTCCTGTCCAAATTTTCCATTTAAATAGCCGGAAAGAATAAGCACACCTTTATTATACACTGGACCGGTCATCTTCACCTCTCGATCAATAGCGATCACCCCGCTTCTTCCCAGGTAAGTCCTCACCGAAATCCGACTGGGTCTGCCAAAAGCATAATCACCAATACTGATCACGGAAAGTCCATTGACCTGACCGATTGTTTCACCAGTTGTATTAATGAAAATCGTCCCTTTTTCAAACATCTCCTGGACACGAGTCTCATATTTATTCAATCGATATTTCTTTTGTTCAATGGCTTTGTTAACATCCTGGCCGGTTACGAGTTGATGATCGTTTTTACTTGCCCAGTAATTCGCTTCGATAAGCAAATCGTGGATGTCGGCAAAACGGGCAGATAATTTTCCCTGGTCCCTGGTCAGTTTCACGCCATATTCAACCACTCGCCCCACGGCTGCTGGATCGAAATGCATTAGCTTTTCTTTTTCGCATTGATTGTGAATAAAGCGGGCATAGTTCATGATGTTTCGCCTGGTTTTGGGCATATTCACATTAAAATCAGCTTTGACCTTAAAAAGTTCTTGAAACTCTTCATCATAATTTAATAATGCGTAATAGATTCGATAATTGCCAATAATAACAATTTTTATATCTAAAGGGATAGATTCTGGATCGAGCGTTTTGACGCTCACAAAACTGTATTCTTCACTAAGATCGGTTATGGTAACCGATCGGTTTTTTAAGGCGCGTTTCAACGCTTTCCAGGCGACGGGAGATTGAAATAACTGTTCCGCCTCGATGATCAGGTATCCCCCATTGGCTTTATGGAGCGAACCAGCCTTAATCAACGAAAAATCCGTCACTAACATGCCCATCCTGGTCTGTCGATCGATACGCCCGATGAGATTGTTATAGGTTGGATTCGATTCAACAATCACCGGCGCGCCAACAGTTTTGTTGTTATCCACAATCAAATTAACGCGATACCGATCAAAATTTACTTTTTCGCCAGCTTTCATTGTCCCGACCACTCCTTCCGGTACATTTTCTGTCGGCGTAGTTAAAAAATCACTAATATGGTTGAGTATATCTTCCTCAACATCTTTGAAATAATCTAAAACCTCATCATGATCCTTAAATTTTGAACGAATAGACTTCATCGGTTGTTCGATGGCGACTCGCATCATGCTGCGCTCATGTAGCTCCAGTTTCTCTTTTGTCTCGAGCTCAAGCTTATGTACCGATTGAAACTCTTCGTTTAACTCGTTTTGCAAGTCCTGTCCAATTTTTTCAAGCCGCTGTTTTTCTTCAGGCGGAAGACTTTCAAACTGTTCTGGCGTAACCATCTCACCATCTTTTATCGGTACTAACACCAATCCGGTTGCAACTTTTCGTAAAGTGAATCCTCGCTGTTTCAAACTTTTATCAAGCTCGGCTAAAGCTTTATTTTGTGTATCCCGGGAATTCTGGATGATAGCCTGTCTTTGCTTCTTATAATCTTCGGAGTTCAAGACTTCCGGGATGTCTCTTTTCAATTGAGAGATCAGTCGGTCCATCGTTTTAAGCAACAGTCTTCCTTTTCCCGCTGTTAGACTGAGCGCATTGGGCTGATCTGGATTTTGAAAGTTAAAGACATAGCACCAATCATTTGGCACCGGCATCAAACGCGCGCGTTTTTCAACGGCTTCTTTAATAGTTGAAGTTCGTCCGGCGCCGACCGGACCTAATGCAAATATATTATAACCATAATTTTTAAGATCAACACCAAAATCAATTGCGGCAACGGCTCGTTCCTGACCAATCACTTCGTTCAACGGTTTTAGCTCAGTCGTCGATTGAAATTTGAATTGGGAAAGATCACAGGAATAACTGAGCTTTTCAGGGGATAACTCTCTTTTGCGTGCTGCCATTAATTTGCTCTCCTCATTTTTCGTGATTGTCTTCTAAAGTGAATTTAAAGACTTAGACATTCCTTGTTCAATTTTGGAAATTCGATATTCAACATTCAAAATTAGATAATGATCATTTCATATCAATATTATTCGATATTTGTTTTACTAAAATTCAGTGTTTGGTTTAATAATGGATTATTTGATGATAAATTAGCAAATTTTTAGAAATAATAATACGAAAATTTGAAATAAAAATCAAGTGGAAATTAACTTGCCCCTATAAAACATGCCGAAGGTTTAGAAGCTTCGGAAGATCACATTATAGGATTACCTGACAGGGCAGACCTTCGGGAGGTTCATGGCAATCAAAACTTACGCAGAAATTCGTTCGAAGCTTGACGCCGCATGAAAGGAGCTGCGAACCAGCGGCCCGGCTTCCACATGCCGAAAACCAATTTCTTCCCCGGTCATCTTGAATTGATTGAACTCTGCCGGGGTGAGATATCGATCAATCGGTAAATGTTCGGAAGATGGCTGTAAATATTGACCTAAAGTTAACATATCGCAATCAACTTCTCTCAAATGACGCATAACTGCCAAAACTTCGTCATCGGTCTCACCAAGTCCTAACATCAAACCCGTTTTGATGAGCATTCCCTGGTGCTTTGCATATTCCAATACCCTTATTGAACGATAATAATCAGCTTCGGGTCGGACCGTTGGATAGAGTGAAGGTACCGTTTCAATGTTGTGGTTCAAAACGTCAGGTCTGGCTTCAATCACGGCTGATATCGCCGATTCCGAACCATTAAAATCCGGGATCAAAACCTCGATATGGCAGGCAGGTACAGCTTTCCTTATTTCTCGAATAGTATCTGCAAAAATGGAAGCGCCGCTATCGGGTAAATCATCACGAGTTACAGATGTAATGACCACATATCGCAGCGACAACTTTTTTACCGCCTCGGCTACACGCCGGGGCTCATCCTGATCTACTGCTTGAGGTGTACCAGAAGTTACTGCACAAAATTGACAATTGCGGGTGCAAATATCACCCAGGATCATGAACGTTGCAGTGCGCTGTCCCCAACAATCTCCGATATTGGGACAGTGGGCACTCTGGCAGACAGTGTGCAAATGATGTTGCTTGACTAATTTTCGAACATCATGGAAATTTTTACCGGCCGGCAACGGAACTTTCAGCCAGCCGGGATGTCGAGTGCGCCTTGTTGTCATTTATTTTCCCGATTTATTTCTTTTCTGTCTATATTAATGACTTTGTTGATTTAATACAGCCTACCCTTACGAAGGTTTCTACAAATACGATATATTGTGGTTTATTGCTGGTTTTTTGTCAATATATAGAAACTTAATTCACCCTAAACCTTCGCAAGGGTACTTTTTCAACAAAGTCATTAATCAACTTATTTGCTCATTTCAGTTAACAACTGTCAATTCACAATTATCAATTGACAATTAGATATCTTAGACATGAATCGCCTCCCCATACGCTGCTGCAGCCGCTTCCATAATTGCTTCCGACAAAGTTGGATGAGCATGGACAGTTTTAATTAATTCATGAGCAGTCACATCAGCAGATTTTATCACTGCCAGCTCGCCGATAAGTTCCGTTGCCTCGGCATGAATGATATGCGCCCCGATCAATTTATCCGTTTTAGCATCAAAAATGAGCTTGACCAATCCATCCCGTTCGCCAAGCGCGATTGATTTTCCAGAGGCGACAAAGGGAAATCTGCCGATTTTAAGATCAAAGCCCTGTTCCCTGGCTTTCTCCTCGGTCAAGCCAATACTGGCAACCTGGGGATGGCAATAGGTGCAGCCGGGAACGCTGTTATAGTCAATCGGGTGAACATCCCGGCCGGCTATTTTCTCAACACAATTAATTCCTTCGGCCGATGCTACATGAGCTAACCAGGGTGGACCGATAATATCGCCAATAGCATAAATATTTTCGATGTTTGTCTGGAATGAGTTATTGACTTTGATGTAACTCTTTTCAATTTCAATACCCAAATCTTCAAGCCCCAGTTCTTCATAATTTCCCTGGACGCCAATCGCCATCAATGCAACTTCTGCGTTGAGTTCGGATAGCTGACCGTCCGATTCTATATTGACTTTTACTGCGTTATCTTCCAGCGACACGTTCTTTACCATACTATTGGTATGAATTTTCACCCGATATTTTTTAAATGACCGGAGAAGAACGTCAGAAATTTCCTGGTCTTCAATGGGCAATAAATTTGGCAGCATTTCCAGAATCGTAACCTGGCATCCGAAAATATGATAAAAATAAGCAAATTCGACGCCAATTGCGCCAGCGCCGATAACGATCATTGATTCCGGAATTTTTTCCAATGACATGGCTTGTTTGCTGCTAATAACTTTTTTTCCATCAATTTCAACCCCGGGTATGGAGCGAGGTCGAGCGCCAGTCGCGATAATAATATGCCTTGCTGTAAGCTCATCGTTCGTATTACCAGATTCATCGACTACAGCCACTTTATTCTTATCGACCAGGCGACCGCTGCCTGGAAAATGTGATACATTATTTTGTTTAAATAAAAACTGCACTCCTTTTGCCATGCGGTCAGCAATTTGTCGACTCCGCTTAATAATAGCGCTGAAATCAAATGAAGGATTATTAACTTGAATGCCAAAAGATTTGGCGTTTTTAATTGTAGAATAAACATCAGCGCTTTTTAACAGCGCTTTTGTTGGAATACAACCCCAATTTAAACAGATACCTCCCAGCCGATCCCGTTCCACTACTGCCACTTTCATTCCCAACTGAGACGCCCTCACTGCTGCCACATATCCGCCCGGTCCAGATCCGATAATCACCAGATCGAATTCTTGATTCGCCATACAACCTCCCATTTAATCTTTTTCATTAATTAATGCTCCAAAAAAACGACGCATTTTCGATTTATGAAGCTATGTTCTTCACTTACAATCTGTTAAATCTCCACCAGGTTTTTCAACAAATCCAAATTTTCTTTAAACTTTTTCATATCCCCCGGTATCTCCAATATCTTTGGAACGTCAATAAATCGAAGATCATTCATGATCAATCGAAAACCCTCTAAACCGATTTGCCCTTCTCCAATATGTTCGTGGCGATCCACCCTCGATCCCAGGTCCTTTTTCGAATCGTTCAAATGAATCGCCTGCAATTTCTTTAATCCAATGACCTGATCAAATTTTTTAAACGTTTTTTCATAACTCAATTTGTCTCGAATATCATATCCAGCAGCAAAAATGTGGCAGGTGTCCAGGCACACACCCACTCGATCTGGTTGATCTGCCCTATCAATAATCCAGTTAAGCTGTTCAAAAGTATAGCCCAGGTTTGTTCCCTGCCCGGCAGTCGTTTCAAGCAAAAGTTTTATTCCATAATTTGGTCGCTGCTTACAAACGTGATTGATGCTGTCAGCGATCAATTTTAAACCGTCATCTTCTCCAGCTTTTTTGTGAGAACCGGGATGGAAGACTAAAGATGGAATTTTCAACCTCTCAGCACGATCCATTTCATCAAGAAATGCGTGGCGGGATTTTTCAAGCAGGTTTTCCTCTGGACTGCCCAAATTAATCAGGTAGGAATCGTGTGCGATGACTGTCTGAATCGAAGAATTAGCTAAAGCTTGTTGATATTGCTCAACATCCTGGTTTGATAATGGTTTGGCTTGCCATTGCACTTGATTTTTTGTAAAAATCTGGATCGCGGTACAACCAATCTCCTCCCCTCTTGGAGGCGCATTTTCCAATCCACCAGAAATAGAAACATGAGCGCCAATTAAACCGGTCATCTCCTCGTTATCTTCAGATGTGAGTCACGTTATAATTGATTGAATAACTACTGGTAGAGCGTGGGGCGTGGCGCGCAACAACGTCAATTCTACGTTTTACATAGACTACGCGTTACGCCCGACGCTCTACTCCCTACGTCCCACATTCCCATTTCAACTTAAATTCTAATTCACCACTTTTCTGTATAATACAAAGCTGCCCTGTCATAATTGTCCCAAATACGGCCTTAAATTTTCTCGCCGATGGAAATATCGAAGTTTTTGCAAGGCTCTATTTTTAATCTGTCGAATACGCTCGCGACTCAAACTCATTTCATTGCCGATTTCTAATAGTGTCATGGATCGCTCATGTTCGATGCCGTAATACAATCGTAATACTTCAGCTTCTGTTTTTGTCAATGATTCCAGAGCAATTTTAATATCAGCCTTCATGGATTCTTCTACCAGTTTGCTGGTTGGTGCGTCAAACTCGTCACTACTAAGTTTATCAATAAGTGCGAGACTTTCACCCGAAGGTCGGGTAGAATCCTCAAGCGGAAGCTCACGTCCCCAGTAAATCATATTTTTCGATAATATTCTCGGCGAAATTTTAAGTTTATCAGCTACTTCTTCCAGTTCCGGGGTTCTTCCCAAATTCTGCTCCAGATCTTCAATAATGGTGAGGGCCTTATGCAAAGCCCAGATATGATTTATCGGCAGGCGTACCAGGCGAGAATGATTAGCTAATGCCCGCAAAATCGACTGGCGAATCCACCATACGGCATACGAAATAAATTTTATCCCCCGTTCTGCATCAAATCTTTTCGCCGCCTCTATTAGACCCAGATTACCTTCACAGATCAACTCATCTAACGGCAAGCCTCGATCCTGGTATCCACGGGCAATGAATACCACAAACTTCAAATTCGCATTAACTAATTTCGTTAATGCTTGCCGGTCACCTTGCCTGATTTTTTTCGCTAATGACACCTCTTCTTTTTGTGGAATAAGCGGGATTTGATCAATATCATGTAAATATTTGGATAAACTATCATTGGATTTCTTTTCGCTGTTTTGTTTTTTCATAAGGCGCACCTGTGTTCGAGATAGCCGGTTATGGTTCTCTAATTTTGTTGATAACCTATTTTAATCTGGATTAGTTAAAACCACATAGACAAAAATTCCACAATAATTAAGACCTTATTCAATTTCTACATCCAGGTTGAAAATCAATGATGCGCGACACATTGGATGGATTTTTATGTAGGAAATCATTTTTAATTAGAAGTTCAAAAAAATATCAAATATGTTATTTTGTAAATAAAATCAAGATTGAACAATCTGTTTTTTCATTTGCAACAATTTTAAAATATGACTTTTCTCCTCCTCAATAAGTTGTTCAATTTTATTTTTATCTTCAGGATTGATCCACCGACTAATTTCTTGCAAAAACAGAATGGTATCTTTTTCAAAACTTATCGAAATATGAATAGCGCCGATCTCATCCTTTAACTCTGGTACCAGGGAATTTTTTTCTGGTGACGTGGGCAGTTCCTTGGTGTCGATTAGCGCTTTAAAATATAAAGATACCTCATCCCAATTATCCAGGCGATTGGTATCAATCTTTTCAATTGAATCTCGCAATTGTTCAAAACTATCCAGGTGTTTTTTTTCTTCTGCTGCCAGTTGATTATAACCATCCCTTAACCGGGCATTTTTCGCGTTATGAGCCATAGTTTTATAGAAATCGTATCCCATTTGCTCGATCTGGAGAGTCATCTCAAATACTTCATGGCATGAAACTTTTCTCGCCATTTAATTAATCCTCACTTTAATTAAAGAACAAAAGTTTTAAATTACATAGCTTAAACCCTCTCTAGCGGCGTCAAGTTTCATGGAAACTTTTAAATTATCTCTTTTTTTACGATAGCGATTAACAACTGCCTCAATTTCCTCATCTTTTCGATCGGGATCATGATGAAAAAATATAAGATGTTTTACATTTGCTTTTAAAGCCAGCTCAAAAGCATCTTCATAAGAGGAATGCCCATATCCAGCCGTTTCGACCATCTCTTCCAGCAGATAATGGGCATCATGGATAAGAAGATCGCTATCTCGACAAAAATCGACGAATTGATCAAGGCTTGTATTTAAAAATTTTCGGGGAGACAGTAATTCATTATCAGTTATAAAAATAACCGTTTTTCCATTCTGATTAACTTTAAAGCCATAAGCGACACCAGGATGATTGTTTCTAATGAAGGTAAATCGAGCATTCTTGATCCAGTATTCCTTCTCTGCAATTTCTTGAAATTTGATCTTTGCTTTTAATTCATTAAAGTTGACCGGGAAATAGCTGGATTCCATCTGGTTAGTCAAAATTTCTTTCAATTTATCAAAGGCAGGCGTACAGCCAAAAATTTTTATTTGTACATTCTCCGAGTAGGCCGGCACAAAAAATGGGAATCCCTGAATGTGATCCCAGTGTGAATGTGTGAGGAATAAATGAATCGTTCCGTTTGAATTATTCTGGACAATATTGTTCCCCAATTTTCTTATTCCTGTTCCAGCATCAAAGATAATAATAGTGTTATCTTCCAACGTGAGTTCCACACACGTGGTATTTCCACCATATTTGACTGTATTCATACCAGGAGAAGGAATAGAACCCCTTGTACCCCAAAATTTAAGTTTCAATCTCTACCCCCGCTCGTTAATTACTCTATCTGAAACAATAATGAAAATATAAAAATAGCGACAAAAAATCATATCCTTATCTTTTTCAAGCTAAACCATTAATGTAGATTTATAACTATCGTTTTTTCAAAATAATATAAAATTTTTTGGTTCTTAATTTGTGTTCAAAATCACAAATCCCAAAACAAGTAGATATCTTAATTTCAACAAAATATATTTAACATATTAATCTATAATATATTAGTCAATATTTATTTTATAATAAACTGATAAATTTGAAGTTCATACAATGCAACCTATAATACAAAAACTAACGGATAATGTCAATATTTTTTTTACAGGTTACAAAATTTTTATGATAACCCGGTGACAACTATAAAAAAAGGCACTTGATCACCCAGGTGCCCTTATTAAATTCAGAAATATTTGTTTGATTTTTGAAATAATAATAATACTAAAATGATTATTTTGAAAGATTCAAAAACAAGATTCGCGAGTCGCTGTAGCGGACTACTGTCAACAAATTATTTTTATGCTGAAGTGATTTCAGAAATCGAAATGACTTGAAAATTAAAAGCTAATAATATGATCTACATCTGCAGTAGCATCAAAAAAATCCTGCATCGTTCCCAGTACTATATTATCTATCACCACATTTTGAAGCTTCCGATTCTTAATTGAGGTTTCGCAAGCGAAAATTTTGGTTTGTCCCATTTTAATAATCGACTTAATATTCTTAGCGTTTCTATTGCCTTTAATAAGATAATAGACACCATCACCGACAAAATAAAATGCGACTGTCTTCACACCAGACTCGGCGCTTATTATCGGAGCCAAGATATTATCTTCTATCAACTCCGAAATATTTTCCCCTATGATTATGTACGCTACACTTTTCATAATCAACCTATTTCTTTTAGATTATTAAATTTTTGAATTATGAATGAAAACCATGTTTTAAATGCAAGGAAATTAGAAAAGTTTCAATTTATTATTTTAAAACTAATTTTCGTAAATATAAAAGTTATATTACAATTGTGGTAACAATCTCATCAGGTTAAGCCTACCGATTCCATCGTTCCAGGCAATGGAATTTGAACTGTCTCCCTCTCAAATTCTATACGTTTAATCATGTTTTTCGCCCATCATTCAGAATTATTGCTAAAATTTAACCGGTTTTTTTTATTATTTAATTTAATCAACACATTAAAGTATTTAATGTTTTTGATTGAAATATATTCATATTTAACCTATTGAATATAAACATCTTAAAAAGCTACAAATCTATAGTTATCGACATAATATTTAATCTATTTAATTATCATTGAACCGCTGGCGCTATCAATGAAATTTGCCTAAAATTATTTTTTTATTGACATTATCAAGAAAAATTAGTACTTTTGGGAAATTTTTAAACCATGAAATCTTGATTTAAAACCTATTTAGGAGGAACTAAGATGACAAAAGCAGATCTTATCGATAAAATTGCTGCTGTTGAAGGTGTACCCTCGAAGAGAGTTGCTGGCGAAGCTGTAGATTCCGTATTCGACGCTTTAAAAGGCACTTTAGCAAAGGGCGATTCTTTTACATTCCAGGGCTTTGGAACATTTAAAGTACAGGAATATGCTGCTCGAACTGGTGTTAACTTGCAAACAGGAAATAAAATGGAAATCCCTGCCACCAAGAGACCCAAATTCGTAGCAAGTAAAACATTAAAAGATGCTGTAAAATAGTACAGCTCTTATCATAAAAAACTAACGGGACTCATCATTTATTTATTAGAATGATGAGTCCCGTTTTTTTTTATAGTTGAGTGGGTTAAGGAAGGTTTGTAAGGAAAATAGTTACCTCATAATCTAACGACTTCATCACCCAGTTACCCAATTACCTGGTAACCAAATTACCTAATTCCCTAAACATGGTCGCGACATGCGCCACATATAATCAGGATCGATATAGGGTTCGTCGTTCTCCCTCCCGGTCATTAATTCTATTCGTCTTTTCAGAAGCTCGCCGAAATTTTCGCCATGAATCAGCGGCGTTTCAGCGTAACCTGAAATCACCATAAAATCGACCTCAGAGGTCTGCCATAGCTCCAGCAGCTCCCTGGTATTTTCAATTTCATCAAGAACCATCTCTTTGACAAGCTGGCTTCGTTCTGTTCGTATTTTTTCATCACTATTCTCAAGGTAACCATGAACGCCCGCAATCCAGGCGGCGACATTGCGATGTGTCCGGAACCAGCATTTCAGCGCTCGAAGTCGATCAAACTGATCGATGAATAATTTTTGAGCCGGGTCATCTTCTGGTAATTGATGAATAACTTTCGTATAGATTGCCATCGCTTGATTTATTAAGCGCCACATCGATTTGTCCATTCGTTCTACCGCTAACAGGCACTTATCCGGCGTGGTCAGCTCAAAAAGAACATCACGCATCAGATCGACATTTGCTGGATTATGTGGGGGGGAGATCATGAATCTCTCATAATATGCTCGATCTTGTTTTGGAATGGCTTCAATGTTGGGAACCAGCGGTCGCACCCACAGCCGCATCCAGGTATGTCCCCAGACAGAGTACATGGAAACCGGGATAGGAAAAATCCGAATTGCCTGGTCGGTTAAACGCCAGGCTTTAACCAGGTCCGTCGCCCATTTTTTGCCGACCCACCGGATCGCCACATCGTTAACAATATTTTCTATATCCAGTGAATCATCCATCTGGAAAGACCGCCACACTTCGTGATTAATCGACCAGGGCGCCATGGTTGGTGGATTTATCCCGCCATAGGTTGCCAGGTATTCGGCACCAACCGCAACCATTGCTTTTAATTTCTCGTAGGCTAACCAGGGAGCCGGGGTAGCCAATAAACTATCAATGCTATTTACATTTCCAATTCCATGCACTAAATGGGTCCGACATTGTTTCTGCTTCAACTCAGCTATTTCTGCTTTCTCTTTCATATCAAGAGAGTTATGGAAGATCGTTCCCAATACTTCAGTGACATCTTTATACAAAGGATGATGATAAGGGCTTTGAAAACCTTTACTTAACAGCGTAGTTACTTCGACATCGATTCCATGACCGATTTCACGATCGATCACATGTCGCTCTGCTGAAAGCGCCTCTAACCTGCCAATGACACGAAAATGAGGATTGGTTTTTCGTGCTGCATCCCGCAAGACTTTCATAAAACGCATGATGTTTTCCCCGGCTCGATTAGCAATCTCTTCATTGGATTTCCATTCTCGAATCATGTAAGCGCCGCCGTTGCGACCGACATACAGGGTGCTGGTATATTCGAAACCAGCGCCGCTGTCATTGGTCCAGATTGAAATATATTCCAGTTCAGGCACTGCTTTCATTAAATTTTCCATCATTTCAGCATAATGCTCTCGAACCGCGGGATGGGCTAAGGTGAGATTATAACGCGGCTTGAGACTGCGAAAAGGATGATCTACCCGCGCGCCGCGCAGCATCGGATATCGCTCCAACAATTCATCGGGAACATTTCTTGGCTCAAAGCAGAGCAATCCTGGCGTCAAACCATATTTCAATGCCAGGGAAGCATTGTATTTTAACAGGTTCAAATTTCCCTGCAGGTATTCCGATGGATAAATGCCCCGGTTCAGTCGGCTATCCACAAACTGGTCTAAAGCTGCACAGTAGTTATAAAAATGGGGATATACTTCATCGGGCACACCTTTTTCAAAGGGAATCGGCGTCGCCAGGCAATTCACTTCAATGTGGGAATAATCCAGGCGGGCGGTTTCTTTCACATAAGCTTCGCGATCAAAATGCCGGGCAGTTCGATATTGATGGGCAAAGAAAATATCCATCAGAGATCGCTGCCATTTGAAGGTTGTCGTTGCCGACCATCCCTGTTTGAATTTAGTAATATCTTCATCCATCCATTCATCTCTTATTCGACAAAAGAGACCATAAAGGAGATGCGGCTTTGAGGTAACTAATTCCCCATTTCCTGATTCATCCAATCGAAAAAACATCCAATCTTTATCACCAGGATTTTTTATGTTTTTCACTTTAACGAAATTGTCATCTACAACCGAGAGTCGAAATATGCCAGCTTCAGCTTCGCCAGTTTTTTGAACCTGGTTTAACCTGGTGTTGATGGCGAGTTGCTCCCTTAATTCATTAGCGACGGTATTCACAACCGGTCTACATTTTGATGAATACTCGATAGTTGATATTTTTTTTAACGCTTCACGTAAAACCATAAGAACTCCTTATGCTATTGATTAATAGAGATCTGCAAAATAGGATAGATTGTCATTTCGAACGGAGTGAGAAATCTGGTTAACGATTTGATATTGTAAGACATAAAGATTTCTCACTCCACTTCGTTTCGTTCGAAATGACATCAATTTTTTAATTTTGCAGAAGTCTATATTGATTAAGTGATTTGCAAAATGCACAACTAATTTGAGTTTTCTATTTTTATTGTTAAATTCTTGTTGACATTTAAAAGAAGAAATTGTAAATTTTTAAAATAATGAAAAAGGTAATTAAATTAAGTGCAAAAAGCAACATATTTGTAAAAATGATATTAATCGCTCAATCATGAAAAGGGAAATAACCTTTCTAAGGTTCAAAACCTTTTATAAAAACAGCAAAAATTTTCTATTGACATTTTGAAAAATATGTATTAAATTTGTTAAAAATATTTTTAAATCAAGGGATTAACGATGGGTCGTATTGTAACAAATGTAAAAATTAAAAATTTATTTGATCCAGAATCAATAGTGAGCTGCGATGCATTAGTTGATACCGGTGCTGCATTTATGACCTTGCCCTCAGCGTGGAAAAATAGACTTGGAAAATTAAATAAGATTCGAGAAATCGACTGTGAAATAGCGACACAAATTTTGATTAAAGCAGAAGTCTATGGACCGGTTGAAATCCAGATTGAAGGATTTGAGCCAATTTATAGCGAAGTTGCTTTTATTGAAATGGAACCAGTTGATGGTGTTTATGAGCCATTAATTGGTTATATCGTTCTGGAACAGTCCCAGGCTGCAGTGGATATGCTGGGGCATCGGCTGGTGCATGTGAAGAAGACTGATTTAAAATAATTAACCAGGTGCTACAACAAATTTGAAGTGTAATTATTGTTCACCATCAATGATGCTGCTTCTTTTGATCTCAGAACAAGGATTAACGATTAACGATTTTAGAAGTATTTTTGATTTTTTAACTTATGATTATTGATACAGC